>CALBCY010000307.1 GCA_937927195.1 uncultured Chitinophagales bacterium | reverse complement strand
TAGCGCAGCCCGGTTAGCGCACCTGCTTTGGGAGCAGGGGGCCGCAGGTTCGAATCCTGCCACCCCGACATTTGAAAATCAAGCAGTTACGACGTAAAGTTGTAACTGCTTTTTTTGTTGGGTCGAACATAGGGCAGAATCAGGATTCTCAGGATTTGAGGATTAACCTGATTATTAACTGCTAGCCATGAAGTAGATTCCGCCATCCCACCCAGAAATACATTCCACAATCCTGAAAATCTTAAAATCCAATAAATCCTGATTCAGACAATTTTTTTTTTACTATTTTTAAGCAAACTAGAATTTTAGATTGCCCAGAAACACATTCCGCAATCCTGTCAATCCAAAAATCAAGCAAATCCTGATTCAGACAAAGGAAATGGGCTTAAATGAAATAACATACAAAATTAACGGTTGTGCGATGAAAGTTCATAGGACGCTGGGCAACGGGTTTCAAGAAGTGATTTACCAAAGATGTCTTGCCATTGAGTTCGAAAAAGTTGGATTGAAATTTGCAAGAGAACTAGCGCATACTATTTATTACGAAGGGATTGATGTTGGAACAAGGCGAGCCGATTTTGTAGTAGAAGAAAAAATTATAGTTGAATTAAAGGCTGTAATAAACTTAGAAGATGTGCATTTAGCACAGGCAAAAAACTATGTGGTGGCTTATGATATGCCAGTCGGTTTGTTGATCAACTTCGGAAATACCAGTTTGCAATTCAAGAAGATATTTAATCCCAAGTACAATGATTAATAGTTGATTCTTTTCAGAAATTTCATTCAAACACAAACTCATGCTTCAGCATAAACTCTTCGATCGTCATTTCACGAAATGAATCGGTCCCAACAAATGCAAGTAATCCTTCGAGGTCTTTGAGGTTTTGCTTGCCGGAAATGGGAACAATCAGATTTAATGCTGGATCCAAAAAGGCAATTTTAGGATAGCCAATGGATTGGTTCATGTTAAATTGATCAGTTACAGTCAGTGCTCTGGCCAAATCATGATAATTGCCCTGATCGGCCTCCACAAACTTCCACGTTTTACCCTTTATGGTGATGTCTTCCTTGCTTTGACCATGAAACTTTATGGGATAAAAATTTTCATTGATGTATTCAACCACTTGTGGGTGTTTCAGCAGACCATTCATCATCGCTTGAGATTCTTCGCACCAATCAGTGTAAATCCAAACAAAACCATTTTTGTCTGTTTTTATGTTCCGGTTTTCCGCTTCTTCCCAAGACATCCAATCGATTTGGGGCCCCGAATTGCAGGAAAACATTGAATAAAGGAATAAAATAAATGTAAGCTTTTTCATAATCAATTTTCCTTTTAAGCTTGGGCTAGCAGCTCATGCGCTCAGTTTGTTTGCCACTTGCAATGAAATCTAATGTCCGGTCGACGCTTCGATAATGTCTAACATCTAAACTCTAGTTTTAATCCAATAGGTAAAATTATAAATATCACCTAGGTTTTATTTATTTTCGTGAAATAAAAATCAAACCCAAAATCAAACCCAAAATCAAACATTATGCGCTTTCAATACTTTGCCCTAATAATTTTTGCCTCACTTTGTTTTACAAGTTGTGGAGGAAGCGACTCTGCTCAGGAGAGTGCTAAGAATTCTGCCAATCAGATTTCATCAGGCCAAAGTGAGGGAGCTGCACAACAAAGCCCTGCCAACAGCCAACAGCCAGCTTCCAAAAGCAAAGTGAATTCAGAAGGCGTCAAAGAAACTTACAGCGAAAGCGCTGGTAAAGTAGTAAAGCATACCATGAATGGTGGCAAGGCTTTCAAATTGGGGACTCAATATGCTGAAGATTTTTGTACCTGCTACAACAAAACTAAAAAGGCCGCAGACTGCGAAAAAAGTATTCTGACAAAAATCGAATCCATAAAAAAGAATAATGATCCGGCTATTACCAAATACTTGGATAAGGCCTATGCCAGTGGTAAAAAGGTTTGTTTATAATCCTGCCTTTTATTGCCTGATATTTTACCAATTGATACTTGAATTAAAGTTCATTGATCCAAAGCTAGTTTCGTTCCCAATTAAGTGGCAAGCTTTGGATCAAGGGGCAGCCTTATTAAAGATCTCTCTCTATTTTCTCCCATTCAAACTTCAATACAAAAAATTACGATTTCTTCCTGCTTTAGAATCCTTTCTAGACTAGTATTTGCTTTTTTTTACATAAAATTGTTTATTAATATGTATGGTTTCTTCAAGAAATACGTATGGTAAAAATACTCCATGGTCCAAATATTAAGTTTTGAAAAAGCAAAAACCGAACTGTTTTTATTGCAATTGAGAATAACCTAAGACCTGAATAATTTTTACTTTGTTGAATTTTAATGTTATTTTTTATTAAATAATATGAATTTTTTGATAAATGTACTTGTGTGTTTAGCTTAGTCACTAAGCATTACAATTATGATGCATGTTTTTTTGTTGTAATATAATTGCTATTTATTTGTATAATGATTAACATTTTATCTGCAAATTCTATATAAAAATTAGATTTCAGACTGACATTTAGGCCTGAATTCAATATCTTAGCTTTCAGATTGCTGAACATTAACACTTTCCCTTTCAGAATACCCGCTGAAATCGTCCTTTTATTGAATCTGTTTGTAGTATTTACTTCATAACAGATTTAACAATTTTATCCAAAAATTTCCAAACAGGTTCTCATAATGGTTCTTGTTTACTGTCTGTTCGAACCCTAGAGGGAAGGATGCAATTACTTTAATTGAAACACTATTCAAAACAAAATTCAATAATTCAAACCAATTTATCATGATTAAAAAAAATTACAAAGGGGATTTCCCCTATTTAGACAATGCAAGGTTGAAGTTTTCTTCTCTGCTTTTCATTGCAATGCTTTCCTCGTTGACAATAAATGCCCAAAATTCTTGGACTGGTTCAGTTGCATTTGACGAAGCAGACTTTCCAGCTGCAACAACCGCACTACAAACTGGCCCTGGTACCACCCAATATTGTTACGACTTTCTGGTCAATAATGGGGCTGGTCCTTCAGGATCTTTTATTTATGCTACTGGTCAAGATGGAACAGATGATATGTGTGTCGATGTAACGGTTGTTGAAAACTGTGGAGGTTGGCAACAAGTTGATGGAGATTGGGATGCAACAAGTAATGGTTCATTTAGAAGCGATTATACTGCTGGAACTGCTAATGGTACCAATCCAGCCACTTGTTCAGCACCAAATTGCAATGGATTCGTAAAGTTTGATTTTACTTTCATCAATGGTCTGGAAACAAGTGTTTCTGCTTGTAATTTCTCAACCCGACATACCAGTACAAATGGTGGGTCTGAAGGTTATGAATGGACAGAAATTTTTCTAAATGGAACAGCTCCAGCCAATGCTGAAGCAATGATGCAGGCTTATACCAATATGGATTACAATGAGATGTCAGGCTGTACCAATGCAGACTTAACTACAAATACAGTTTATGATGCAACGACCATTATACCCAATAACCTTACCATGAGTGAATTTATTACTTCAAGTCCATCTGGAACTTATGCTCCTGGTGGAAATGTTCAAGCAGGTTGGTGGGCAGTCGATGATTTCAATACGGATATTTTTTGTGGAGTGGAGACTTCAACCAATGGAGGGAATCCTCTTACAGGAAATGGCGGACCAAATGACAATCAAACAATTGGAGGTTCACCTGCCGTAGCAGGAACCGACGGTGACTTTGGATTTGCAGACAATGATTTGGTTTCTCAAGTAACGTATTATTTTGGATTAACAGATGTTTCTTTTGATACAGATGGAGATGGCTGCACTGAAATGAATACTTTGCCTTCAGCTGGAGTGACCGAATTTGATCTTGGTTTCAAAGCGCCTTGTGAATTCCCGGAGCCAGTCATTACTTTGGAAGAAGATTGTGGAATCTTTAATATAGTTGTTGGTCCAATAGATGAGTCTAGTGCAAGTGGAAACGGTACAGTTGTAACTTATGATACTGCAAACAATGATCCTTGGACCAGCACTACAGCAGTTACAGGTGCTGAGGCATTGACAGCTGATGGTACAGATTATTATGTAAACATCGCTGATGCTGATGATGCAGCTTGCAACAATACTTTCGGTCCATTTTCTATAGTCGGAACACCTGGTCCTACATTGACTGTTGCCTGTCCTGGCCCAATTGATATTTGTGCAGGAACAACAGTTCCTTTGCCTCTAACCGATTCTTCAGGTGGAGCAATGGCTGTATATGGAGGTTCATGCGCTGCTTATGTTAATGACAATGGAACCGCTACAGATGTTACGGATGATTTTATTGACCCAGCTGGAGCAACTCCAGGAACCTGTTCATTAACCGTTCAATTGGTTGATGCCAATGGTTGTGATTCAGGAACGCCGGTAGTTTGTAACGTAGTCTTTGAAACAAATTGCGACGCTGATGGCGGACAATTTTAAAT
>CALBCY010000306.1 GCA_937927195.1 uncultured Chitinophagales bacterium | reverse complement strand
ATCTACAATTACCAAAAGAAAGATTTCAATACCTCAAGTAGAAAAAAAATAGGTTTTTAAATGTTTTGATAATATGAAATGAAGATTGATTGGAGAAGGCTTTGATGAGCTTGATTCAATCAATCTTTTTTTATTTTAACTGCAATTTCCTACTTGGGGAAGGGCAATGATACATCCGCTTTTTTCAGCCTCTTAATGAGATTACTGAGTCAAAATCCAGTTTTACTATATTTATACTCTTGACAATTTGTTTAAATATAATAAAACTGGTTTGATTTAGTATTGAAGATTCAATTTCATGTTCAAATTAAAAACCCCCTTTTATCTTTATTGCAAATTTGATACTGCTTTGTATTCAACTAACTCCGGCGTATGCAATTCCCGTCAATCTATGTAAGTCATAATCAAAAGTTGAGAGGTCATTGTGGTTGAATTTTGAAACATCATCATGCCCACAGGCTCTAGATACAACCTTTATCAATTCGTTTGTTGCCGTAAAGAAGTTTTTCAATTGTTGAGCAGAAGATTCAATGATCAAACGTTGTCTTAAATTATCTTTTTGTGTGGCGATTCCGACTGGGCAATTATTGGAGTTGCAAGCCCTCATGCCTAAGCAACCAATCGCTTGTAAGGCTGAATTTGATACAGCTATTGCATCTGCTCCAAGCATCATTGCTTTGGCAAAATCTTCAGCGACTCTGAGGCCACCTGTAATGACCAAAGTAAGGTCTTTAGCTCCAATTTTATCCAAATGTTTTCTTGCTCTTGCCAATGCTGGGATGGTGGGAACGTTGATGTTGTTTCTGAGTATCGTTGGTGCTGAGCCAGTTCCACCACCCCTTCCATCGAGGATGATGTAATCGACGCCTACCTTCAAGGCAAAGTCTATGTCTGCTTCAATATGACTTGCTGCAATTTTGAAACCGATTGGAATGCCCCCTGTTTTTTCACGGACTTCATTGGCAAATTTCGCAAAGTCTTCTGCCGTGAAAAGGTCTGGGAATGCTGCTGGTGAAATGGCTGTTTCTCCAACTTTAAGTCCTCTGACTTTGGCTATTTCTTTGGTAACTTTATTGCCGGGAAGGTGGCCACCAGTTCCTGTTTTAGCACCTTGCCCACCTTTGAAGTGAAAAGCTTGTGCTTTCATTACTTTTTCCCAAGAGAAGCCAAATTTACCTGAAGCCAATTCGTAAAAGTATCTCGAATTGTTGGCTTGTTCTTCGGGAAGCATGCCGCCTTCACCGCTACAGATTCCGGTTCCTGACATTTCTGCACCCATAGCCAATGCTATTTTTGCCTCTCTGGATAAAGAGCCAAAGCTCATGTCTGAAACAAACAATGGGATGTCTAAATGCAATGGTTTTTTTGCTGTTTTTCCAATAACTACTTTTGTCTTTACAGATTCTTCATCGAGTAGGGGACGAGCGGCCAATTGCGCTGGAAGGAATTGAATGTTTTCCCATTTAGGCAGCGTGTTTCTATCAACACCCATTGAGGCAGATGGCCCATGATGGCCCCAGTTTTTTAATCCATTTTTTGCCAGTTCCTTTATATAGGAGGTATAAGGTTCCGTATTTTCAGGATGAGTGTCGGCGTATTGTCCAAGGTATTCTTCTCGATTGAAAAGTTGAGGATGCTTGATTTGGTATTCGTTGATTTCATCTTCATCTACAAAAACAGCTCCGTCTTTTATTACTGCATAAAACTTATGCAAAGCTTCCTCATTATTGTATTCACTGACTCCAGTATCTATTCTGTAATCCCAGTTGTGCAGGCCACAAATTATATTATCTCCTTCTATACGACCATCTGCCATTAATGCGCCTCTGTGCAAACATCGTCCATAAAGTACAGATACATTTTCACCATATCGTATGACAACCAGATCAAGACCATTGACTTGTTTTCCTATAGGTTGCTTCTCTTCCAATTCAGAGAATTTGCATAGCTTCGTTTCTTTCATAATTATCTTTTCTTATTAGTTAGTTTTAGGCTAGAATCGCCATTTGGAAATTTACTCAATTTTGTTGATTGAAATCATCGTTTTCTTGTTGTTGTAATCAATGATTTTATTTTTTCTAAGTTTGCTTAAGACATTGCTTACTGTTTGTCTGGATGTATTGGTAAGTTGCGCCAGATCTTTATAAGTTAATAAGTTTTTTACTATTGTTTGTACATCTTTTTCTTTACCGAATTCTTTAATGTAGTTTAAAACAAATTCCTTTATTCTTGTTTGACTGTCCTTGTACAATTGAATAATACGGAAAGTTATGGTGGTAAAATGTCGTCTGGAATAGGAATTTTATTTTGTTATTGTTTCAGCTTCAAAATATTTGAGAGGTGAAATGGAGGATGGTTAAATCCGAATTTCTCATAAACAGGTTTAGGTATTCCCAAATCTCCAAGATATATTTCTGTGCTTTTAGACAGATTATAAAGAATTTTTTTTGGAGCAGCGAGTGTTAATACTTTATGAGCTTGGAAAAATGGATCTGTATTTTCACCAAGATAACCAGTAGGGATATCCAATGAAATACGAAGACAATTGCAATTGTTTGCAGTTTCAACCATACTTAATAGATTTGTGCTTAAAGGTAGAACTTGAGAAAAGCCCAAATAGGCATCAACCCAAACTTTGGCGTTTTCAATTTTTTCAGTTTTTACACCAAATTTGATTGCTCTTTCCAGTTGTCTTTTCGGTAATTCTTTGTTTATTTCGGTACTTAGATCAAGATGTACCTTGTATCCCCAGGCCGCCAACCTTCTTGCGGCGACTAAACCGCCTCCTCCATTGTTTCCGTTTCCGATGCCTATCAATATTGTAGCATTGTAATTTGAGGTACAAGCAGCAACTAAATTGGCCAATTGTAGCCCAGCGTTTTCCATCATCAATTCAATTGGTAAGTCATAATTGTTTACTGCATAGTAATCCATCTCTTTGAATTGTGAAAGTTCCAGTGCCTTGGACAATGGTATTTTTATTTCATGAAACAGCATTTCTTTATTTTAGATTGATTTGAACTTGAAATGGTTTTTGGTGAATTCAATTTTTTCTGTGGCCAGTAGTGGCAGCGACCAAGCCGGCTGATCCAGCTCCAATGACAATTAAATCGTAGTCTTTCATATTTATAGTGTGGTTTAGGGTTTGGCTTTTGTTGGTGAAATTTGATAGCCTTGTCTTTTTCTAAATTTAATCAGAAACAAAATATAAAAGAAAGATAGTTTAGATTTACTGTCGCCTCAAGTAAGCTGTTGAGAAATGTTTAGGGTAGGTACTAAAAAAAAACCATCCAAAGAATCAATCTTTGAATGGCCTCAATTATTTTAAAAATTTATTTTCTATAAAATTTTATTCCTCTTCCAATTCACAACAACCATCCAAAGTGTCAATCACTCTAGGACCAACAACCTGCGAGCAATCTTCATAATCTGGATGTGTAACAACTGCGTAGAATGAACCAGTTGTATTTGGTGAAAAATAAGGGTTTCCAGTAAACTCAGCAACTTGTTCGTCTGCTGCATTGTACCAAGTGTACAATTCGCTTCCGTCAACAGGAACCATCGTTTGATCAGCGCACAAAGCCCCAATTCTGTTAAGCTCTATAGGATCCAAAACACCATTGCAAATTGGCGTCCCTAAACAGATGCAATCCATTGTATAAACATCGTCTTCAGTATTGGCATCCATGTCATCACAAGGAGTTCCAAACAAGGCATTGTCCAACAATGGGCAAATATCATCTGCATCACAAATTCCATCCTCATCTGTATCTTGAATCAAACCGACACATTCACAATCATTGGCATAAGCATCATTAATGGTACAAGCATCTCCATCATCACAAGCGGTTCCGATTAAAGCATCATCAAAGTCAGGACAAACATCCTCTGCATCACAAACACCATCATTGTCATCATCTGCATAGGTTCCAACACAAGAACAATCTGACAGGTAAGTATCATTTACCGTACAAACATCTCCATCATCACAGGCCGTTCCAATCAATAAATCATCGAAGTCAGGGCAAACATCCTCCGCATCACAAACGGTATCAGCATCAGCATCTGCAAAGGTTCCAGCACAATTACAATCCTGTCCATAAACATCTTCGGTCGTACAAGCATCGCCATCATCACAAACAGTTCCGATCAAAGCATCATCAAAGTCAGGACAAACATCTTCAGCATCGCAGACACCATCTCCGTCATCATCGGCAAAAGTACCCACGCAAGAACAATCCATTAGATAAGTATCATTGACTGTGCAAGGATCTAGGTCATCGCAAGCTGTACCAATCAACAAATCATCGAAGTCAGGACAAACATCGTCTGCATCACAAACGGTATCGCCGTCTGCATCCTGATTTTCTCCAGCGCAAGAACAATCTGCTTGAATTACATCGTTGATGGTGCATTCGTTCGAATCATCACAAGGAGAACCAGGTTCTACTCCTACACAAATATCTGCACAGTCTGGAAAGTCCGTGTAAATGGCTGCTCCCGGGCAACCAGCTCCGTCTGTAATAGAAATATCAATCGAGCCATTGGTCAAAGAAGCTGGGTCAACAATACTTGTTCCCTCACTGCTTAAGTCTCCTGTAATAGTATAATTTCCATCACCTCCGCTTATACTAAGACTTATTTCATATAAACCAGTAAAATCTCCATCAGCTGGATCTGTAGCAGCTTGACAAACAACTGAAATATCGGCTACAATATCATCACAAGCAATGCATTCAGAATCGCCCGTAAGGTTTGTACTTGATCCGCCTTGATCATCACAAACAATATTGTCTCCTGAAATAGCAATGTTCCAAGAACTTCCATTAGGATAAGGTCCAAAAGTTACCGAACCAACGGTTCCATCGTCAACAACTGCCAAAGCACTTACTCCAAGTGAAGCGTCTTGTTCAGTAAAAGTGTATTCTGACATATCTCCACTGCCATCAAAAGGAATTTCTAAAGAATAAGATCCATTCAATTCACAATTTTGAGTAGGTGTGCCAAAAGCAAAGTCCGTTCCCAAACTATTGGATTGTAGAAATACACCTGAATCTAGAGAAGAATCTACAGCATCAGCAATGGCGATTTTCAGCGTGTAAGTTTCGCATGGCGTTAACATAACATCTGCCGTCAATACGGTGGTAAAACCATCGTATTGAATGGTGGAGTTTGGATCAACATTGGTTTGACCATCTCCGTTATTCACGAAAAAAGCACTGTTGTCTTCATCATTGATGTTGTTAATCGTAACTGGAACACTTGTTCCAGGAACAAAAGCAATGTTTTGCAAGCCAGTAAAACCTGGTCCACTGATAAACAAAGCAAAAGCATCATTGAATTGATCAACATATTCCAAATACTCTTCAGAACCAAAAACGTAACTGAAAGTTAAGTTGGCAGAAAGTGGAACAAAATCAAATTCCAATACGCAGCGGTCAAATGTTGTTCCGCCAATCAAGGCATTCAAATCAGGATCTCCTGAAGAATTATTATTTTCTGAAATGCCATCATCGTTGTTTGGGCCGACAGCATTGGCAGCAGTTCCTGTTGTCAATAATATCCCTTGATCTATTCCTATATTAGAAGCGGTTCCATCAAATATTGCAGCTCCATTGGCTCCGCAATTCAACTGGACATTGGAGACCGTTACTCCTGAACCCAAAAAGGATTCTATCAATACTTGTGGATCATTTTCTGGCGATACTGATAATTGTGCCTGAATGTTATAGGCAAACAGGAAAGTCAAAACCAGTAGAAGTGTTATTTTTCTCATTTTTTAAGGGCTAAATAGGTGAATTTGATTTAAGTATTTTGGTTGTT
>CALBCY010000305.1 GCA_937927195.1 uncultured Chitinophagales bacterium | reverse complement strand
GCACCATCAATTCAATGGTCCTTTGATCATTTTATCAACTTTATTTCAATTTTCTCGCAGATTAGGAGTACAACACATTTTTTTTGGACAATCATCTCCACCAAACTCCAATGGTATTGGCAAAGCTTTCGCCAACCTGTCCTTTTTCACAAATCAGATGTTTGGTTTATGTTGTTCCACCTAATTAGGGGCTTGATACCGAAATTAGAATTTGATTCTATTTGGTCTTTTGAAACCACATAAATATACCTTTCGGTTGTCGTTGTAAAACTAAAATCAATTTCAGCTTTGATTGAACAAATGTGGATTTGATCGTAGAGTAACATTTCACGACAAATCACAACAAATCACAATAAGGCCAAATAATTTTTGCCATAAGTATTCATTAATTTGAAAGCTTGTAATTGGTCCAAACTATGAGTTTCCTATAGATTAAACTAGGTTTAGCATTAATTAATTTTTATTGTTATTTGACTATAATAAAAAATTTATTGTTATATTAATAAAAGATTTATTCAATAAGAAAAAAGGAAAAATTCCTTAGTCTCCATCGTCTAAGAGAACAGATTAATTTTTTAATAAACCTGAGACAAAAAATTCGATATTCAAAACTTGTCTTAGTACCAATATTTCACAAAAATTCAATACTAATACTAATTTTTATTTACCTAATTATTCATTTAAAAATTTAACATGAAAAAAAATTTTACTAAAACTTTAGCCTATGGTCTTTTTATGGCTTTGATGGCATTTTCAACCCAATTGACCCTAAACGCTTGTGATGTCGGCTCAGCTTTTGGGTCTTCTGATACCCCACCAGCCTTGTCAACAGATTGCGATGGCAATCCTGCCTTATCAACAGTTTCAACAGGTATCTGGGCAGGCGAATACTATACCAATAACAATCTAGTTGATGGAGAGACCTACTGTTTTTCAACAAGCAATGGAGATGCGGATTACATTACTATTTTTGATGATTTAACTGGTGAGGCCTTAACGGAAGGCCCAGCAGATGGCAGTGTTTGTGTAACAATCAATGGAAACACAAGTATTTTTGCACAAATTAATTTGAATGATGGCGCTTGTGGTACTGAAAATTCATCTCGTTCTGCATTAATTGCTTGTTCTTCTTGCGCAGCTGCGGCATGTGGTTGCATTGATCCTTGTGACGTCAATTTCGATTCAAGTGCCACAGCTAGTGATCCAGATGCCTGTAGTGGAGAAAGCAATGGCCAGTGCGGTTGTACTGACCCAATGGCGACAAACTATGATGAATCATTTACAATCGAAGACGGTAGTTGCGAATATGGTGCACCAGCATGTGGAGGAATGTTTTTCGATTCGGGTGGACCTGATGGAGACTATGGAAGTAATGAGCAAGACACGACTATTATTTGTCCAGATATAGAAGGAGAAGTAGTATCTGTGAACTTTACCTCTTTCTCTTCGGAGAACTCATTTGATGAAATGCTAATATTTGATGGACCTGGTACGGATTCAGCTCCAATTTTGGTTCCAGATGGTTCGACAGCTGAATGGGAATGGGATTTGAACGATACGCCTCCTGGTGGTTCTGCAGATCCAGTTGCGGCTAGTCCATTTATATCAAGTGATCCTTCAGGATGCTTAACATTTGTATGGAATTCTGATGGCTCAGTTGTCAGATCAGGATGGGCAGCTGAAGTAGCTTGTTTATCATCCAGCTTGGGTTGTACTGATCCATGTGATACGAGTTATGATCCAACAGCAACGACCAGTGATCCAGAATCATGCAGCGGAATTAGCAATTGTGGATGTACAAATCCTATGGCATCAAATTACAATGCTGATGCGACTATTGAAGATGGTACTTGTGAGTTTAATCCTGTTTGTGGTGGAATATTTGTCGATTCAGGTGGACCTGATGGAGATTATGGAAGCGGTGAACAAGACACGACTGTTATTTGCCCAGATGTAGAGGGAGAGGTTGTTACAGTAGAATTTACTGCCTTCTCAAGTGAGAACTCATTTGATGAAATGCTAATATTTGATGGTCCTAACACGGATTCTGCTCCAATTTTGGTTCCAGATGGTTCGACCCCTGAATGGGAATGGGATTTAAACGATACACCTCCTGGCGGTTCTGCTGATCCGGTTGCAGAAGGTCCATTTGTTTCAAGTGATGTTTCAGGTTGTTTGACCTTTGTTTGGAATTCTGATGGAAGTGTAACTCGTTCGGGTTGGATGGCCAATGTTACCTGTGCTGAAGGTGGCCCTTCAGGTTGTACTGATCCATGCGCATCAAATTATGATGCAAATGCAACAACCAATGATGGTTCATGTGAAGAGTACAGCACTGAATGCAATGCTGATTGTACACAAGGCGATGTTACAGAATGGGATTCTGCTTCTTGCGGATGTATTGTGATTTCGGAATCGTTCGTCGGATGTACCAATCCAATAGCAGACAATTATGATTCTGCAGCAAACTGCGATGATGGTTCTTGTGTAGTCACTACATCAGCTTGTCCACTTGGTGGACCATATCAGGGTGGAGATGCTCCAACTGAAGGGGTTGATTGTGATGGAAACCCAGTAGCGGTTGAATTATCTACTTGTAACTATCCGGGTGAATACAGCACAGTTACTGCCTTGGTTGCCGGTCAAACTTATTGTTTCTCGACTGACAGTCTTGCCGGTGATTACTTGACAGTTTATGAGGCATTGGATGGTGGTCCAGTTGCAGACGGTCCTGCTGATGGAAGTTTGTGTATCGTAGCTGCAACAGAAACAGTATTTGTTCAAATCAATTTGAATGACGAGGCTTGTGGAACGGAATCTGTTTGTCGATCAACCTTTGTTACTTGCTCTTCTTGTGGAGATCCAGTAACAGGATGTACAAATCCTGTAGCTGATAACTATGATGCAGCTGCAGTTTGTGATGATGGTTCTTGTGTGGTGACAACTACATCTTGTCCACTTGGTGGACCTTATCAAGGAGGAGATGCTCCAACTGAAGGGGTTGATTGTGACGGAAACCCAGTAGCGGTTGAATTGTCTACTTGTAACTATCCGGGTGAATACAGTACAGTAACTGCCTTGGTTGCAGGCCAAACCTACTGTTTCTCGACAGACAGTCTTGCTGGTGATTACTTGACAGTTTATGAAGCATTGGATGGTGGTCCAGTTGCAGACGGTCCAGCTGATGGAAGTTTGTGTATCGTAGCTGCAACAGAAACAGTATTTGTTCAAATCAACTTGAATGACGAGGCTTGTGGAACGGAATCAGTTTGTCGATCAACCTTTGTTACTTGTGCTTCTTGCGATGCTGGAGACCTTACACCTGGTTGTACAAACCCTAATGCCACTAACTATGATGAAACAGCAGTTTGTGACGATGGATCTTGTATACTTGCACCTGGAACAGATTGTTCAAACCCAATGATGGTTGACGCATTGCCATTTGCCTTCGCTGGAAACACAGCTGATTTTGGTGATGATTACGGAACTGGTGTTGGAGCAGGGAATCCTTGCGGCGGCAGTTACTTAAATGGAGATGACTATGTTATGTCTTTCACTCCAGGAATGGATATGATGGTTAATATTGCAGCAACGATGGATACATGGTCAGGAATAATGGTCTACGATGGC
>CALBCY010000304.1 GCA_937927195.1 uncultured Chitinophagales bacterium | reverse complement strand
TCCAACATGAATACGATCACATAGAAGGTATATTGTTTACCGATCATTTGAAATCGCTCAAAAAGAAATTATTGAAGCGTAAATTGACCAAAATTTCCAAAGGAGATACCTCCGTAGCTTACAGAATGAAATTTTCTGGAGGCTCATTGATCAAGAAATAATAGCTAGATTAAGATTGGTTTTTCGTAAAATGTTTTACTACGTTTTACTCTTCTCTACTGGACTTTGGATACTAGATTGAATACTAGACAAATCATGGCTTTCCTTTGGTGTTTTCAACAAAGGATCGGTTGAACTTTTATGAAACGAAGCAAAAATGCTTAATTTAAGGGGCAGAATTAATTGTACAATTCCCTTTTGGTCATAAGACCAAAAGTAAGCCGTCATAAGACCAAAAGTAAGCCGTCATAAGATCAAAAGTAAGCCCGTCATAAGATCAAAAGTAAGCCGTCATAAGATCAAAAGTAAGCCGTCATAAGACCAAAATAAAGCTATGTTTTGATTTGAGAAAAAGTCTAGTGCTTGAATTTCACCTTTAATTTATTCCACGTTTCATTCCAAAAGAATAAAAATCGTCTGAGTTTTTAAAAGGATATTTTCCTTTGAAACTTACAGCCATTCCTTCTTCTATTGCAAACAACAAATCGTGGAATTGACGCAAGTCATAAATTTTCTGATTGTTCAAATGAGTAATTATAAAATTCTTTTTGATGTTGGTATTTTTGTAAACCAATCCTTTAGAAATATTAACCACTTGAAGGCCGTTGTCCACCCCAAACTTATTCAACTCAACCATTGATATTTCATTTAATTTCAGTCCAAGCAAATCTTCTATTTTTCTACTGAATGAATCAAGATTGTGATTTTGCAATTGAATTTTGGTATGTTTTAATGCCTTGTTTCTGATAAATGAAACATTGATGTTTTGGCCTGGCTCTATTTGAATAATTTGCTCTTGAAGATCGTTCATGTTTTCTACAGGATAGCCATTCGCTTTGATAATCAAATCATTAATTTGTAATCCAGCGGCATAGGCAGGGCTGCTCTCTTCCAAATCTACTATTAATGCTCCATCAAAGGAATCAAGTCTTCCGTCCAATTCTGGGCTCAGATCTCGAAGCCCTAAACCAAGTGCAGGGCGACGAACATATCCGTAAATTTTAAGATCAGTTACAATTTTATTTACAAGATTGGATGGAATGGCAAATGAATAGCCTTCAAATTTTCCACTGCTTGTTGCGATCGCTGAGTTTAGGCCAATCAGCTGTCCTTTAGTATTGACCAGTGCACCGCCGCTGTTTCCCTCATTCACCGCAGCATCAGACTGTATGTAGGCTTCAACCGCATTGCCGGTAAAATTCAAATTTCTTCCTTTGGCACTTACTATTCCCGCAGTAACTGTAGAGGATAAGTTGTATGGATTTCCAACAGCCAATACCCAATGTCCAACACGCACCAAATCAGAATTCCCATATTCTATATATGGCAGATTTGAGCCTTCAATTTTTAGCAGGGCTAAATCAGTTGCAAAGTCAGTTGCTATCAATTCAGCAAAATATTGTTTTCTGTTTTCGAGTGAAATTTCAATAAGCTCAGCATTTTCAATCACATGCGCATTGGTTACTATGTATCCATTGCTTGATATGATTACGCCTGAACCGCTGATGCTCTCTTTCTCATCTTCGCTGTATCTAAAACCTTGCTTGCGAATAACCTGATTACTCTCCCCATTGCTTTCCTGTCTGTATTGATCGTTTCCGTCCATTGAAGGTCCATCGCTGGAACCATCTTGAAATTCCCCTACTTTTATTGGCTTGATTACTTGAATGTGAACCACAGCTGGCATGGCTTTTTCAACTGCCTTTGTGAAATCAGATGTTTCTGCTATCAATTCAGTAAAGGCAACTTTATTTATGTTGGCACTGTTTTCCTTTACTTTGTAAATAACCGCTTCATTGGGAAATAAATATACATAGGCCACAATGCCCAAAAGAGCACTCATAAATGCGATTAAAGCATTTATAGCCATTTGTTTCATAATTAGTTGTTTATAATATCTGACCTTATAATCTCGATTTAGATTTTAGAAAATAGACTGAATGAAACAACAAAATTTGTTTTGAATCTTTCATGCTCTTTTAATCTAACTCCAGCAAACAAGTCTGACATTGAATTCGCTTCTATGAATTTAACATATAATATTTCAATAAAAACCAAAATTTGATTCTTTAAAGAAAGATTGTCAATAATGAAATTCGAAAAAGCTATTTTTGTTATAAAATAGAGAAGGTAGGAAGGATAGTAGGATGTGAGAACTTTATCTTTAGTACAAATATAACCGAAAAGTAACTTAACCGCATTGATAATGATTACTAATTTTTACAAATACCAAGGAACGGGCAATGATTTTGTTATAGTTGATAACAGAGCTGGGCAAGTTCCATTAAACAAGCCAACCTTGTTTAAGCATTGGTGTGATCGCCGCTTTGGCATCGGAGCCGATGGCGTCATTTTACTACAATCTCATGATACTCATGATCTTGAAATGAAATATTTTAATGCCAATGGCCACGAAGGCAGCATGTGTGGCAATGGAGGACGCTGCTTTGTCCACTTCGCAAACAGCCTTGGAATTTTAAAGGATAAAAAATTAAATTTTTTAGCGGTGGATGGCTTACATGAGGCAAAAATTGATGAAAAATGGATTTATTTAAAAATGAAGGACGTTTCAAGCTTAAAAAAAGTGGGGCAGGGCATGGCTGATTATGAAATGGACACTGGTTCGCCTCACTATGTTCGTTTTGTAAATAAGCTTTCCGAAACGGATGTTTGGTCTGATGGTAGAACAATACGACACAATGAGGTCTATGACAAAGCTGGCATCAATGTGAACTTTGCTGAAATATCTGATTCCAAGGATGTTCATGAAATGAAAATCGGGACCTTTGAACGTGGAGTGGAGGATGTAACTTTATCCTGTGGCACAGGCGTAACTGCCTGCAGTATTGCCTTTGCTGATCAGAAGAATCTTCCACCTGGCGATTATCTGATTGATTGTCAAACCGATGGTGGCCATCTGAAAGTAAGTCTTACTAAAACAGCAAATGGGACTTACCAAGATTTATGGCTGGTGGGACCAGCCGCTTGCAGCTTTCAAGGAACGATTGCTTGGTGAAAATAAAAATCATCAATGCTTGGTTTCTTAAAGTGAATAATTAAACAACGTGTCCCACAATACATGGTTGCTTCTTACCTTGGAGTTACCAAAGAATTTCTGAGTACCATTAGGAAACAAATCTCTAATGAGACAAAAAGTTAAGCTGGCTTAATCTTATATCTTAATCTA
The DNA here is from genome assembly GCA_937927195.1 of uncultured Chitinophagales bacterium. Taxonomy (GTDB): domain Bacteria; phylum Bacteroidota; class Bacteroidia; order Chitinophagales; family UBA2359; genus JAHDGP01. The sequence goes on along the minus strand of CALBCY010000304.1, from coordinate 22,937 downwards.
CCTTATTTTTCTTCTTAGTGAAGTAACGGAGTTTTGTAGCATTATTTTAATCAATCAAAATTCTAGTATGTTAGCTCATTTCGGAAAATTTAAACTCAATCAATTATTGGCCATAGCATTCTTTTTGGTTTAACAAACAATATGATTATTGGAACAGGAGCGGAACAAATCCTACATTAATCTACCTTATTGAATTTTATTATCGATAATCGAAAGTTGGTTATTGGCCAGCAATCTTTTATGAAAAAAAAAGAATTTGCCCCTGATGTTGTGATGCAGTTGATAAAACATTTGGAGCAAAACGAACTTTCAAATTTGCAAAATTTCCATTACACAGATTGGCGTTTTAGTTGTTTATACTTTTTATAAAAGTTTCTAATTCTTATCACCTATAATCAAAAAATATTCGTTTCAAAAAGTGCTTGCCATGAACTTATGGAAAGCACTTTTTTTTTGATAAAAAAAAATATAATACCTTTGAAAGAACAATCAACTTTGTAAAAAAGTGAATAAAAAGATTCTCCGACAATTATTAATTAGGGCATTAGTCACCTCCCCAATAATCTCCTTATTGGTCACGGCACCGATGTATCTTGTTAAGGTAAATCCTGAAAAGATATTTTTGGTGCTTTGGTTTCAAGTGATGGTAGTAACTTTGATTTGTTGGGGATTACAAGTTTTTATTTTTTCATTTTTAAAAAAAAGAGCTTATCGCAAACGGCAATACTTGGTCTTTTTTATTATGTTTATTATAATACAGAGTTAGGCCGAATGACTATTTGGCAATATAACCATTTCGCAGAAGAGGGAATATATTTCATAGAAAAAAAACAAAAATGTCACACTAATGTGACATTTTTTATATCTTTGTCACACGACTGTGTCAAAATGAAAAACACAAAAGAAAATATCATACAATCCGCTGTCTTACTTTTAGAAGAAGATAAGAATTGTTCCTTGGAACAAATAGCAACAAAAGCAGGAGTAAGCAGAAGAACTTTGCATCGATATTTCGATGGAAAAGAAGAGCTAATCATTGCTGTTTTTGAAACTTTAGCTGATAAATATTACCAAGGTGTTTTAGAGATCATTGCAGAAAAAAAAACAATCGTCGAAACAATAAAAAAACTTTTCTCCTATGATTTGAAAATGTTTTCAAATCATAGTACAGTTTATTATCTCTATGAAAGTTTTAACGATAAATACAAATTTAAGGACGAAGATTTAGAAAAAGTCGAGGCAGAAGCTCTTCGTATTTTTTCCAAATTACGCAAAGATGGACATTGCAATAAAAAGCTAGATGCTCAATGGATTAATGCATACTATGATAGTCTTATTCATTTGGGAAACAATCAAATCAAAAATGGTATTGACTATGAAGTAGTTGAAAAAACTATCTGGGAATTGTTTTGGAATGGGATCAATAAATAAGGAAATAATCAATTATTATTCCTGCCAATTATATTTGTACGAATCTAAATTATAATTTCCGAATATGAAAATCTATAGCGTATTACTAGTTCTGATTTTTACTTCATTAAGCTTCTGCTTATCTGGCTGCTTTAAATGGTCTGCTAGAGCCGAAAGTAAACTCCCCAAAGAAACAGCATTACATAAAACATATAATTATGGAGGGAAGGTAATCATTGTAGGTGCAGGAGCATCAGGCTTGGCGGCAGCAAAAGTATTGGAACAGAACAACATTGAATACATAATTTTAGAAGCAACCAATAGATATGGAGGAAGGCTAAAAAAGGACACAAGCCTAGCAGATTTCCCCATAGATGTCGGAGCTGAATGGCTTCACAGTGCTCCTATTACCTTGAACAAAATGAAAGGAAAATTAGGAGATGAAATCGATGAAGAGCTCATTCCTTATCATCTGGACAATACAGCAAGCTGGGATGGAGAAGAATACACGGAAGATCCTCATTGGCAAAATAATTTTATGTACAAGTTCTTGCCAGAGTCTAAATTTAAAAAAACCACATGGTATGATTTCGTTGATGAAAATATTGCTAAAACTGTAAAACACAAAATTCAATTCAGTTCTCCTGTTAGTGCAATTGACTATTCAGGCAATAACATTATCCTTACAACTAAAAATGGAAATAGATTTGAGGCGGACCGTGTTCTGGTCACTGTTTCCATCGGAGTTTTGAAATCTAATAGGATCACCTTTAAGCCAGAAATGAATGAGGAAAGGAAACAGATTATGAATTCCATCATATTTCACCCAGGATTTAAAGTCGCAATGAAATTTTCTGAAAAATTCTACCCTGATGCCATTAATTGTAAAGTTGAAAACGGAGAAAAGGGGTTCTATGATATCGCCTTTAAAAAGGATGCTCAAACCAATGTATTAGGATTTCTATGTACCGGAAATGAAACTCAAAAGTATTATGATCTTAACTCTGAACAGGAAATTATATCCAGCTTACTTCAAGAATTGGATCAAATGTTTAATGGAAAAGCCACAGCTTCGTATTCAGGAGAGTATATTCTAGAAAATTGGGGGCAACATCAATTTACGATGGGTACTTGGACGCAAGCATTTCAACAAAAAAACTCCGAACTTAAAATCCTAAACCAGCCGCTTGATAAGAAGGTTTATTTTGCTGGTGAAATTAACGATACCTATCAACAAATGGGAGTACCAGGAGCAGTTTTGTCTGGCTATCACTCCATTGATAAATTATTAACTGATAAGTAATAAATAAGCCAATAATAATGAAGAATTGCTTTCGAAAAATGTAACCGGTATTTTTATTTATCTGTTAAACTCAATCCTTTTTCAATTGGAAATCGGTTTAGCTTCTCTGGTTATTTTATCTTCTATTGCTTCTTTTATAAACTGATTTAAAGATTGCCCATTTATCAAAGCATATTCAAATGCCTTCGAATGTAATTCTGGATTCACTCTTACATTAAAACTTCCTTTAAATGACTTGAGAATGGGTTTGCCTAATTCTTCGCAGGTTTCAATATAATCCAAAACCGATTCTTCAAATGCACTTTTTATTGAACTAACTGAATCGCCCTCGAAAGTAACTAAATCATTTATACCTTCTATCTTTCCATAGAACACTTCATCAGACGATGAATAATGAACTGATCCATAAAAATCTCTATATTTCAATACATCTTTCATATACGATTTTCTTTTTCTAATTCTGCAATTATTAATTTCTTTACATATCTTTTCAATTCATTTCCTGGATGTGGTTTATGAATCTTTATTATATGTTTTGTGTCTTTATTAATATATGTTCTTCGAGAACCTGATGTCTTACCTTTTTTTCGTTCAATATATCCAAATTGACCTAACAAAAATATCAGCTCATCATAGGTAAATGATCCTGATAAATTCAGAAGTTTTTCAATAGTCTTCTTTAATTTACTCATTGATATATCTTATTCTCATCAAAGATAATACAAATTTAGCTTGTTTGCAACCTTTTTTCAGTTGCAAATTATTGCTTGTAAAGACAGTGAAAATGGCGTTTGCTTAGTGGTTTAAATTGTATGATTTAGTATTGACCTAACCACCTTTTAAAAGAAGCCACTTTATCTTTCCCTGTAACAATTCTCGTTTAGAAGACTCTTCAGGAAATAACTTGAATGGATTGTTTGATCATAAAATAGGAAGTTTGAAAAGTGAGCAGGAAGTGAGCAGGAAGTGAAATAATTGAATTGAAACTAGAGATTATATAGCCATTATTGAGAAAAGGAAAACCTTGAATAAAAGATCCCCCAACTGCAGGGAACCTGCAATTGGGGGAGCTTTTATTATAAGAAACTTTTTCTAGTTCTATTTGAAAAATCGACTTGCATATAACTTCTCAAAAATTGGAAGCAAGTTCAATTCTTCCATGGTCTTTTGATTTTTAACCACATCAATTCTATTCAACTGGAAAAACTCTCCATCAGAATTGTATCTACAGATAACTCCAAATTCACTGCTGACCAAAGAATAGGTTCCAAAACCTGAATTTCTATTGTTGTGATCAGAAACATAAACATGGTAAATTTTTCTGTCTTTGGCTCTAAAAGGAACTTCTAGCATGTCTATCTTTCTAACAAAAAATTCCTCAATCGTCCATTCAGATTGTCCCGAAGTAAATTGATCCATCAAGGCGTAGATTTTTTTATCCTCTTCTTTACAGAAATGTGAAATGCAATCTGCGCTGGAATAATCAAATCCCGTCCTATCTAAACCAGAATAAACCATGGTATCAATTAATACTGGATTGCTTCCTGGATCGGTCATGCTCTGCCAGTACCTGATTTCATAAGTTCGATCATCGTTGTAATCCTGAGCATTTAAGCTGGAATTAAAGCAGAATAGACTCGCTAAAAAGAAAAGACCTAAAAGTGTGAAGATGTATTTTTTCATATTATTGTTTTTTTTCAGGTAAATAGCCATAAAATGTTGTCTTGGGCAAAAGAACCTGTTATTTGGATCAAAACTGCTTAATCGTTGTCTAATCCCTTATTTCGATACAGATAATAACCAATTTATGATTAATTTTCTGGATCAAGGTTTAAAGATATAAAAACAGTTTTTATTGATGACGAATTTTTATTCCATTGTTTCACTTTCTTCCAAAGTTTCTTCCAAAACTGGAGGAGGAGGGGCATCTATCAGATTTTCAATGCTTTGACTAAACTGTGGTTTTAACATTTCATTGACCAAATAGGTTTTTTGATCTCCCGCCACCCTTACATAATTGGAAAATTGTGGCTGTGGCTGTTGGCCTGGCATTCCTTGTGGCGCTTGCCCCGGAGGAGCTTGTTTCATCTCAAACTTTCCAATATATAGATCACAAGTCTGTTTGTTTCCTTCCCAGATTTTCAAACGAGTTGCTGTTTCGTCAGTAACTTCTAAAGCTTCCCACTTTTCTGAATCCAAACCAGCCACTCTAGCTGCTTTTAATTTAGAGAATTCGCTCAAAATCATTTTGAACATTCCGTCTTTGGTTTTTTGATCTTCTCCTCCATCATTGACAAACCATGCATCGTCTTTTTTCGTGAAATGCATACTTGGTTTACCAGGAATTATAACTTCCATTTTATCAACGGCATCAGCATTTATTTCGACCAATTGTGATCTGAAAGTGCTGTCATCTTTTCCTTTGTTCATTAAAAAGAAACCAAAAATTCCCCCTAGAAGTAAAAGGATTGCTAGTAATATTAAATTTCCTTTCATTGTTTTAATTTTTTTTGTGAATTTTTTTTGGGTATCCGGTATCCGGTTTCGGGTGTCCGGAAACCCGAAACCGGATACCGGATATCGAAAATCAAGCATACCGCTCATTCATCCATTTCCGTTTCTGACTCTTCCTTCTCATCCATCTAAACAAACCGTAAAATAGAATCAATGCTATTGGCAATAAAAAGTTCAATACTCTGATTGTTAGTTTTTGTCCATCACTCAAATCCGCCTTTAATGGTCGAGAGCTGACAACTTTTGTTCTCAATTCATTTAAGCCAGTATCGTCCGATAACCAGTCAACTGCATTGACGAAAAGACTGACGTTATCAGGGCCAACTTGTTTGGCTTCACGGCCTTCTCCATTTACCGCAAAATCACCATCACTGTAAACAACCATTCTAGAAGAAATGTTTCCGGACAAATTACCTTCAACCACCGCCCCAACAGATTGTTTGGGCATATTAAAATCTCCTGGCCTCCATTCTTTGCTGATGTCAAAAGTATTGGGAACGGCTTGTAAAGCACTTTTTGCTGAACTAAACGCAAGAGGAATGTATGAAATTCCATCGAGTGGTGTAAAGCTGACTGGACTCGCAAACATCAAGCTTACTTGTTCAAGCCCTTTGGTTATCGGATGATCAGCGAAGTCTTGAATGATTGGAAGATATGGAAAGGGGACTGCTTGATTGAAAGTGAAAAATCCTCTCTTCTGTGGGACACTAACATTCCCACATTTTTGATCCAAAATAAAATTGTCTTCGACTCGAACTCCTTTGTTTTCAAGCCATTGTTCCAAGCCTGTATTTACTGCATTACCGCTGATTGTTTGAAAGTTTGCATCGACTCTGTTTAATGCCAGGCACAAACCTTTTCCCTGAGCCAAGAAGGCATCCAGATTGTTTAACTCTGTCAATGAGAAAGAATCCTTAGGGGCAACGATTGCAATGGTCTTGTATTGATTGATAAAAGAAGTGTCGGCCAAGTTTACAGCACCAATATTGTATAAAATATTCAATTCGGTCGCAGCTTGCTGCATTGATTGAATACTGGCTTCACCATGACCTTGAACAAAACCAATGGCTGCCTTATTTTTTACGGACATTTTTTTTATGGTGGAAGTCAAGGCATATTCCAATGCAGCTCCTGGTGGAATGGATTGGATGACTTCGGTTTTGTCTCCATAGGACAAAACGGCTCCGAAATAGACCCTTTTTTGAACCACTTGATCCTTCTCTCTTACACGCAACATTTGAGGAGGAACCCCCGCTGTTTGTGCTTCCTTTTCTATTTCCTCACTTTCGTTTGGATTAATGAATTCATAATTTAACAATCCACCTGAAAGGCTTTGGTATTCCATCAAAGATTCTTTGAATTCTTTTCTGACATCTCCAAATTGTGGTGGAAGGTCTTCTGAGAAATAGGCTTTTACTGTCAAAGGTTCTTCAAGAGATCGCATGATGTCCTTGGTTGCAGTACTCAAAGTGTATCTGCGATCTCCAGTAAAATCCAGTCTTTGGTAAAAGTTATAACCCACCAAATTGACCAGGATTAAAATTCCCAGCAGCAAAACAAATTTTGTTCTTAATGCTCCTTTACTTAACATGATTGATCTATTTAATTCAACTAATTGCTTTCATTTGGTCTTATGACGCTTTTTCTTTTGGTCTTATGACGCTTTCTTTTGGTCTTATGACGGCTTACTTTTGGTCTTATGACGCTTTCTTTTGGTCTTATGACCAAAAGTTCAGTTTATCCCCTTTGGTGGTAAAACCAAAGGGAAGCTTTTTTTTATCCAAAAATCCAAAAATCTCTCTTATATAATTTCCATTTGCTTCATCAAGAAGGTGGCATTTTTGTTTTTTGCCACGCCATCATTTATGGTGTAATCAAAATAAAGCTCATCGTTTTCTATAGTGCTTTCAAAGCAATAATTACTTACTTGTCCTGGTAGTTCCTGCTCTAGTTTTCCCAGCTCCAAATCATGGGTTGCGATAATCCCTAGTGATTCGAAGTTTAAGAAATTTTTGATCAAAGAAACAGATCCAGAAAGTTTGTCTTCCGAATTGGTTCCCTTTAAAATTTCATCCAAAACAATCAAAAGCTGGTCGCCATCTTCCAATGCATTAATGATGGACTTCAATCGCTTCAATTCTGAGTAAAAGTAGGAAGTGTTCTCCTTCAAAGAATCTGTCACTCGCATGCTACTGATAACTTTCAAAATGGGTATTCTCAGCTTCTTTGCAAAAACAGGCGCTCCTATTAAAGCCAAAACAGTATTCAATCCCAAGCTCCTTAAAAAGGTACTTTTGCCAGACATATTTGCTCCGGTAAGAATGACCATTTTTTCCTTTTTACCCATTTCAATATCATTGACAATACATTCTTCAGATTTCATCAGTGGATGCCCCAGGCCTTCTCCTTCGATGTTTAATCCGGTTTCTTTAATCTCTGGCCAGCTATAAGTTGGGTTGCAGAAAGTGAAATTTCCAAGGCTGTTCAATGCATCAAATTCAAAAAGGACATCTAGCCATTCTTTGAAATTGTCTTTGTTTTTTGATTTCCATTTTTCCAATGCCATTACACAGTGAATGTCCCAAAGGAAAATACTGTTCATGAAAATACCCATGATGATATTGAGTCTTTGATCGAATCTGGTTACGATCTTTTTGAATTGTTTTATCTCGGCGATGGACTGACCCGCAATAGACTGCATTTTACCAAGATGCGGATGATCAAATTTTTGAGACCCAACCTCTTCCAACAACATTAGGTATTTATTGAGTATTCCGTTTTTCTTTCCTATTTTGAAATGAATACTGTTTATTTTACCAGAAAAAGCACCCCAAATAAGCCAGTTAATCAAGATGAAAATTCCTGCAAGAGAATGAAATTTTGAATCGACCAACAAACCCAAAACAAAAAGGGCAATAAGAATAATGGGCATTAAATAACTCAAAATGTTTAACACCTTCTTTGGTGAAAAGTAATTGGGCTCTTCAAACCAATTCATCAATGCTTCGTTTTCTGATGGGTCTTCTTCCACATGACTTCCAGCCGCTTGAAAGTTCTGACGGAAATCAACTTTCTGACTCAAATCTTTCAATATTTCCTGTCTTAAATAAATGTCCTCTGGATTGTTAAGTACTTGCGTTAAAATATCGGCAAGTCTTTTTTTTCCGCTGGTGGTGCAGGTTCTATTCAAAAATTGGAAGAGCGAACTTGGTCCAAAAAGATCGAGGTCCAAGCTGTATTCATGAGCTGAATTGTTAAACTCTTTTCCATCAGGAAAATCGTCTAAATCACGATTCAAAGCCTTGTTTTCATTCTGATTGATATCGACCAATGCTTCCAGCTTAAGCTTTTTTTCATGGAGATTCTGATGATAAGTTACCAACACAACAAATGCAATTACGCAAAGTATACAAGCCACTAACCAAATTTTCAATCCCGTCGTTCCAAGAAAGTATAAAATGACAAACAGTCCCAAAGCTACAGCTAGTCGGACCATAGAAATAACATTAATTTTGCTACTGACTTGGCTGAGTTCGGCTGAAAATTGATTCAGTCTGTCGGTGAAATATGTGCTTAAATCTTTGATAATAATTGCTGATTGAAATTTCTACAATAAAATTTCTATTGTGAAATTTTCTATTGTGAAATATATTGAATTGAATGATGGGTGTTTTGAAATATTGAAAGCAATTATTGTGCAATTCTTCTTCTTGATAAAACCATTTCAGCAAGGAATAAGCAAAAGCCAGTGATTGACAAAAAGTAAATAATGTCTCTGCTGTCTATTACACCTCTGGTCATTGAACCGTAATGGGTACTGATGTTTAGGTATTGAAAAGCCTTGCCTATCCAACCACCAAATGCGCCTGATAACTGACCAAATATAATGAGGAAGAATACACCAATTAACAAGGAAAGCAAAAATGCGACAATTTGATTGTTGGTCAAACTGCTGGCTAAAAGTCCTATTCCAATGTAGGCAGCACTCATGAGTAAAATGCCTAAATAGCCACACCAAACCGCACCATGATCAATTGGGCCAAGTTGCGCTACAGTTATGTAATAGGGCAGCGAACAAACCAAGGCAATAGCGACCAACATCAAACAGGCGAAAAATTTCCCAAGAATAATTTGCCAATCGGTTACTGATTTTGTTTGAAGCAATTCCAATGTTCCCACTTTCTTTTCCTCCGCAATCATTTTCATGCTCAGTGCAGGGATGAAGAAAAACAGTGTCCAATAGGCAATTGAGAAAAAAGGATCAATATTGGCTTGACCACGGAAAAATACATCTGAGCTATAAAGCCAAGTGAAAAATCCAGTCATTCCAAGAAAAACAACCAAAAGAATATAAGCAATTAATGAATCGAAAAAGGAGGCCAGTTCTTTTTTGGCTATAATCCAAACAGTCTTCATTGTTTTTGTTTTTAGTAAAATTTAATTTAAAGTTACATTACGGAATACATCTTCTAAGTCTCGCTCAATCGGAGTTAATTCTGACAAGACCCAACTTTTTTGAACACAAAGTTCAAAAATTCCTCTTCTTGAACTAGAACCAGTATGGCTCTGAATTTGGAACATTCCATGTTCCAAAACCTCTACTTGCTCAACGCTGTCCAATCCCTGAAGGGCATCGAATACACTTTGCTTGTCAATGAAATCTTCTATTTTAACTTTGCTTATCTCTTTACCGCTGGCTTCTTTTCTCAATTGTTCTGGTGCTCCGTTTGCAACAATTTTACCATCATTGATGATGATGATTCTGTCGCAAGTCGCCTCTACTTCAGGAAGAATATGAGTACTTAATAAAACCGTTTTTGCTTTTCCAATCTCTTTTATCAATTCTCTAATCTCAACAATTTGATTGGGATCCAGCCCTGTGGTGGGCTCATCCAAAATGAGTATTTCAGGGTCGTGGATCATCGCTTGAGCCAAGCCCACTCTTTGGCGATAACCTTTGGATAACTCATTTATTTTTTTGTGCTTCTCCTTGTCAAGGCCACACATTCTGATCATTTCCTTTATTCTATCTTTTATCAAACTACCTGAAACACCTTGCAATTCTCCACTAAATTTTAGATAATCTATTACAGGCATATCCAAATAAAGTGGATTGTGCTCTGGAAGATAGCCAATGCTCTTTTTGATTTTTTCCTGATCATTGTGAATCGAGTAATTCCCAATCCTTACATCACCAGAAGTTGGTGCCATGTAACAGGTAATAACTTTCATAGTGGTCGTCTTCCCAGCACCATTAGGTCCAAGGAAGCCTAAAATCTCGCCGGTTTTTACCGAAAAGGAGATGTTGTCAACTGCATTTTGCGTATCGTATTTTTTTAAGAGATTCTCTACTACAATATCCATGTTGCTTATTTTATAAAAATTAAAAATTTGCTGGTTCTGCGATTTCTATTCTCTGCTTGAAATTCTCTGGTTAAACTGTAAAATGAACTTGCAATTAATTGTTTGAAAATTAAAGTCTACAAATCACGGATTGATAACCCGTCCTTGATCTGATCTAGGTTTATCGAACCATTTCAGCCAAAGAATTTAAGAATAATATAAAATTTTATCTCTTTTGAATCTAGACAAAGACCCTTGATCCAGAATTTCACAAAAATAATCGTGAAAATAGCGCTGACAAAAATACAAAAAGCTAAAAAGAACACAAAAAATAATAGCATTTTAAGCTTAATAACATCCGAATATATAGCCAATTCGATCGTAATGTTATGCAGACTTTTTGAATTTCAAATTTTGAGGTAAAATTTAACTTGCATTAGCTGAACAGCACCTATATCTTTGGATATGATTGGATACTTTTTAAAAAGGCATGGGAACAATTGTGTTTTATTTTTATCAAGGGCCATTCTAAATGAAAGGGAACAACACGCTTTAATACCCTTTTCTATTCATCACTTGCCTAAATTTATTTTAGGTCAGTAAACACCTGTTTGATTAAGTTTGAACAGGTGTTTTTTTATATTAAATTAATTTGCTTGTTTTTTTTTTAATCAAAATGATTACTATATTAGAGATTAATATTGAAGTAAAAATATATTTTCAAAAAAAAAATACCTTCCTTATTTACCATAACTTCTTAGCTCGAAGCCATTCCGTCCGGAATGGCTTCTCTTTTTGCCATGATTTAATATTTTGCGATTTGTTGTTGTTTCTGGATTTCGTATAAAAACATACCAGTTGCAACGGAAACATTTAATGAATCAAATGCGCCTTTCTGAGGGATCTTAACCAACACATCAGCCTTTTCAAGCAAGTTTCTGTTGATGCCACTTCCTTCAGAACCCATCAAAACGGCAAGTGGAATATTGAGATCAACTTCATAAAGCAATTTTTCTCCTGCTAGATCAGCTGCAACAATGTTTAATCCATTGTCTTTTAGGTAATTGGCCGCAGAAATTAGACTTGAATATCGACATATTGGCAATTTCAGTAAAGCCCCTGCCGAAGTTTTAATGGCTTCTTCATTGATGGCCGCAGAACCTTTGTTCGGAATAACCACTGCATGTGCCCCCATACAAAAAGCTGTTCTGACAATCGCTCCGAAATTTCTAACATCGGTTACCTGATCAAGCAAGACAAACAATGGCATTTCACCACTGTCATATACATTCGATAAAATATCTTCTAAGCTTTGAAAGCTAATAGGGGAGAGATTGGCGATAATTCCTTGGTGATTTTTCCTCGATAGTTTGTTGAGCTTTTCTATCGGAACCAATTGAACTGGAATGCCCTGGCTTCTTGCAAGCGCAGAAATTTTACTGATGATTTCGCTTTGAGAACCTCTTTTGATAAATATTTTATCAAGGTTTTTTCCTTCTTCCAATGCCTCAAGGATCGGTTGACGACCCATAATTATACCTTTTTGACTGCTCACTCCCAATTGTTTTAGATCAATAAAATTAGCTCTAAGATACAAAACGATATAGTTAATTCAGCTCCTTATCGAATCACAGATTTCAATCCCTCAATTGGTATACAATCCCCGCCCTCCAAAGTCTCAATGCAGCATCCCAACTTTCCTTATATTCTATTGATCGAAACATCTGAATAGAGTTGTTTTCTGTCAACGAGAAATAGAATTTTTGAAAGGTATCGTCTAGTTCATATTTCCATATTTCTTCACCGGTTGTTTTGTAAACTTCATGGGGTGGCCCATAAACGATGTAGACCATTCCGCGATCAGTTTGCCAGCCATCTTTTTCAAATCCAAACAATTTATTGGCGGCTTGAACTCTGCTGTAATAAGACTGTATCAAAACTTTTCCCCTTTCAAAACTGCCACCCTTGTCTAACCAAAATGAATCTATCGCAGCTTTGTAGTTATCCGCCTTTTTTAATTTGTCAAATTCTTCTTGATTGCAAATATATCTTAAAGGATCGATCAAATGTTTTGCCTTTTTAATTTTGGGATAATCTTTGTCAAAAACTGGTAAAAAAACTTGGTGGGTCAAACTGTCTTTCGTGAAATTTATTTTATACAAGCCCTCCTTCTCCAGCGTCTTTAAACTACCAGACCCGCTTTTCGATTTGGCTGTATTTTTATCTATTATTCCTTCAAAATATGGTGGTTTTGCGATCGCAGAATCCTTTTCAATAAAGGTCCAATCAATGTTTGTTTTAGGTTTGTTTTTATAAAATATGGAAACATGATCTGTATTGCTTTCTGTGATTTCATCAAAATTGCTGATAAAATTTTCAAGTAAAATTTGTTGTTGTTCTCCTGCTCTAATCAAATAATTTTGGTCGTGAAAGGGGTTGGTTTTGTCTATGTAAACAGTAGATTTGTATACTGGTGTTTTGCTTTTTAAAGCTTGTATTTTTATTGCAGCCCAATAATTTCTGTTCCTGGAAATTGTTAATTCAATGCAAGAGTTTCCATTTGATAATTGCTTTCTGTTTAAATCTCTTTTGACAATAAATGGCTCCGCTCTTTTCTGCTCTGTATCAATAAGGCCAATTTCAATGAAATACTTATTATGATTCAAGAACTTAGCTGGTATTGAAAAACAAAAGGCTGTAGAACGATCAGATTGATGATAAAATTTCCAAGCAACTGGAATGTCCTGTTCCATGTATTCGTAATGGAAACTGGGACCTTTTTTCCAATTTGGACCAGCGCAGGAAGTGAAGAAGATCAAGAGAATTATTATCCACGAGAAATGAATAAAAGAATGGAGAACTGTCCTATAGCTTTTTACCATTTATCTACATCGTCAATAGGATCTTGTTTGTATTTGATCCTGCTCATTACCTTTTGCATTTCACGCTCAATAACTATATCTGCAATTCTTAAGTTTACTGGCTCTTCCGAATCATCCATTAGTGCAGCTTTGATCAAGTTTTCGTCCACATCCATAATGTACAAGATGTTCAACAAACCCTCCAAATTGTTGTCAATGAAATGTTGAATGACATGAGCTACTCTGGCTCTCAAAATAGTTTTTTCATCTGGATTTCCCAACTCTTCTGGGGCCAACTGAAATTCCTTGCTGATCAAGGCAGCGGTTCCGTGTAAAATATCTACTTTCATCTTTTATGCAAAAATCATCAGATTGTAATAAGGCAATTGTTTTCAAATTTTACAGATCAATATAACTTATTTCAATTAAAAGCTATTTGCATTTATTATTATTTATGAAATGCCATGTTCTATGTTTAATCAACAGTCAACCATTCACATTGTTGTACAATCCTATTTTCTCTTAAAAAAATGATTATACGAATGCCTTTTATAGCCTTTTTATATTCTTAGAAATGAATTGAAATTAGGGTTATGGTGCAGCTTGTGATTAGGTTTTGATCAATCTTTGATCAAGTTTTCATCAACCTTTGGGAAGTTATTGTCTAAGTTCCTTTCAAGTTTCCATTTTTTTTCGTACTAGTCACCAAGTGACTAGTACGAAAAAAAATGGAGTTATTAAAATACGAAGCGTTAAAAATCAACTAATTTCATAATGGTGAGAAGAAAAGTGTTTTTTTTGTGAAAAACGCCTAATCGAATATGGAAGGCAAAGTTTAAAAATTCTAATCATTGATTTTAACTAAACTGTCTTTTCACGGTCTATTCATATTTAGAAATATTAATAATATTGCACCATACGAGTGCTCAGATTTTCAACTTAAGTTTTAGACATCACTACTAGACTTTAGATGCACAAACATTAACATTTAAACAAATCAAAGTCTTTTAAGAAGTATTGGGTTCCTATATATTATTATATGAAAAAGATTCTTTTTACGATAGTCCTTTTAATTTTTCAATTTCAACTACAATCGCAGAAAATTGAAGGGGTGAACTTTATGCCTGCCTCAAAGGAAATAGGGCAAGAATTTGTTGAGCCTTTGGAGGAGCTTGGTGCCAATTGGATTTCCTTGGTCATTTACCAATATGGAAAATTTGATGGAGCTTATGATCCGGAACTGGGTTATGAGGCCAAAGCTCAAAAATGGGGGGAAACTTTTGATGGAATTGAAAAAATGATCCGAAATGCAAAGTCCAGCGATTTAAAAGTAATGCTGAAACCTTCTGTTTGGTTTCCTGCTTATGGATGGCCAGGTGATTTTGAATTGACAAAAGAGGAAGAGTGGGAAATCTGGGAGAACGGTTATTGCGATTATATGCTAGAACTTTCGAGCTTAGCTGAAAAAACTGGAGTCGATTTAATCTGTATTGCGACTGAATATAAAAGAGCCATTGCATTGAGACCTGCATTTTGGTCTTCCCTAATTCATGAAATACGAGCCATTTATTCTGGAAAGTTGACTTATGCTGCTAATTGGGACAATTACGATCAAATCCCTTTTTGGGATCAATTGGATTATATCGGAATTGATGCATATTTCCCACTTTCTGATGCCGCGACGCCTGAACTAGTAAAATTGATGGAATCCTGGAAAAGTCCTGAAAAGAAAATTGCTAATTTTCAAAAGAAGTATGATGTGCCAGTAATTTTTACAGAATTTGGATACAGAAGTATAAACAAGGCCACTTGGAATCAATGGGAAGTTGAAAATCAAAAAGAAGGCTTTGCAGCCAATCACAATGCCCAAAAAAATGGTTACGAGGCTATTTTTGAAAGCTTCTGGAAAGAGGAGTGGTTTGCTGGTGGTTTTTTATGGAATTGGCAACCTTATGATCCTGTTGCTGGTGGTCCGAATGATACAAACTACACACCACAAAATAAGCCATGTGAGGCTTTGATAAAAAAATGGTACAGTGAAAATTAATTTCTTCAAGTGCTGTTATCCTTGTGCTTGCCAATCGGAATTAATAAGCATTTAATTCCCCTTTTTATTTTGACTAATGCTTTGTCCTTAAATGAATTTTTCTTAAATTTTACCTACAAATTTTATTATGAGAAAAATACTCGTCCTTTCTTCCTTGATTTTCGTTTTCATTTTTTCTTGTAAAAGTTCTTATCAAATACAGAAGAACGATGCGGCATTTTACATCCTTGATGAAAGTTCTGGTTCAGTTGATGAAATGGAGACTTTGATTGCTCCTTACAGGACGAAGCTTGCAGCAGAAATGAGTAAAGAGATTGGCCAGTTAAAAACTGATCTCAAAAAGGGGCGCCCGGAATCGACACTCGGCAATTTTACTGCAGATGCTATTTTGTATGGCGCCAAAAAATACACCAATAAGAAAATAGATTTTAGTCTGCCTAATTACGGTGGAATGAGGGTTGAATATATAAATGCCGGGCCATTGACCAGAGGCAATATTTTTGAATTAATGCCCTTTGACAATACCTTAGTTGTTTTGGATATTGATGGCAAAGGAGTCAAGCAATTATTTGATCACATTACTTGGCTTGGAGGCTGGCCAGTTTCAAAAAATGTAAGCATTGTTATAGACACTTTAAATAGACAAAATGAATACCTAATTGGCGGCAAGGAAATAGAAATGGATAAAACCTATTCTTTTTGTTTATCCGATTATATAGCCAATGGTGGTGACGATTGCACATTTTTGAAAGAATTGCCAAGAACAGACTTAAATCTACTATTTCGAGATGCTTTGATGGAATATGTGGAGGATCAAACAAAAGACGGCAAAACTATAGAAGCCAAACTGGAGGGAAGAAGTACATTTAAGTAAGTCTAATTCTGACTATAAAATTACTGAGTACGAAAGACAAATAGCTATGTTAAGAAGAACATTTTTAAGAAAATCAGCATCGGGTCTTGTATTATTAGGAGGAGTGGGCATTCCTTATGAATTGATGGCTGCTGGTCAAGTTACAAAGCTCAGCATTTTGCATAGCAATGATGTCCACAGCAGGATTGATCCATTTCCGATGGATGGTGGAAAATACCAAGGATTGGGTGGGGCATCGAAAAGAGCCGCATTGATCCAAAAGATAAGAAGAGAGGAGGAAAATGTTTTGTTGTTCGATTGTGGTGATATTCTTCAAGGAACGCCTTACTTTAATTTCTATGAAGGCTCTTTGGAATTTGAGTTGATGAATAAAATGGGCTATGATGCAGCCACGATTGGGAATCATGATTTTGATGCTGGAATTGAAAAATTGGCTGAACATGTTAAAGGTTCGAGCTTTTCAATGTTGAATACCAATTATAAAATTGCCAACAGTCCTTTGGATGGTTTGGTAAAGCCTTATAAGGTTTTTCAAAAAGGAGAAATCAAAATTGGAGTATTTGGAATAGGAATCAAACTAGATGGTTTGGTGCCAGCTGCTCTTTATGGAGAAGTCCAATACATGGATCCATTAAAAAATGCCAATAAAACGGCAGCGATTCTCAAAAAAGATTTAAAATGCGATTTAGTGGTTTGTCTATCTCATTTGGGCTACGAATATGAATCCAACAAAATCAGTGATAGAGTTGTCGCAGCTCAATCTGAAAACATTGATTTGATTCTTGGTGGTCATACACATACTTTCCTTGACGAACCAGAAGTAGTTTTAAATTCCAAAGATGAAGAGGTGTTAATCAATCAGGTTGGTTGGGCAGGAATTCGCCTTGGAAGAATAGATTACTATTTTGAGAAAACCAAAAAGAAGAAGAAAAAAATTAGCTCTTCAACTATAAAGGTAGATTGAAAATTTATTTTTATCCAAATTTAAATTTTTTGTACATTTTTTGCTGCAATCCTTTTGTTTATGAGAATAATTCACTAGTAAACAAAACCCGTTTTTTTTCTCAATTTGGATTAACCCTTTGATTTTATAGACCATATAATTTTTTTATGAAAATTCTTGAAATATTTTTGGGCTAAAATAGAAATACATTGCTCAAGTTTAATATTTTTGTAGTCCGACTTTTTCTGAAGGAGTTCAGATCGCGCCAATTTTTATATTATATATTTATTAGATATAGCTTCGGTTATTTACACAATAATTGAGCCGCTGCATTGAGATTAAATTATTATTCAATAAATGAACTTTAGCGCAATCATTTTAATATTCCTTCCGTAATAACATTTTGAGAGAAGTCCATTTTTTAATTTCTTAAAATAAGAGTGATTTGCCGTCAATTGTGCAGCCCGATGTTAATCTGATATGGTCCAATTGTTTGGGGATAATAAAAGAGCATGTGAACCAGCAGAGTTTCAAAACTTGGTTCGAGCCTATTAGACCCATCAAGCTTGAAAATACAGTCTTGACCATACAAGTACCCAGCCAATTCTTTTATGAATGGTTGGAGGAGCACTATGTTGGCCTATTGAGCAAAACAATCAGAAGAGAGTTAGGAAGTGATGCAAGACTGGAATACAGGATTGTAATGGAGAACAGCACTACAAATGCAAATACTGGTGGCCCTTTCACAATCAACATGCCTGCAAAGAAAAATAACAACTCAAACTATTCAAATTCTAAATTCAGCGACTCCAAAAAAAATAAGAAATCAAACGTAAAAAATAAATCAGAGGATGATTCAATCAGAAATCCTTTTGTTATTCCTGGGATTAAAACGATGAATATAGATTCTCAACTTAATCCTAATTATACGTTTGATACTTATGTTGAAGGAGAATGCAACCAATTGGCCAGATCAGCTGGTGTCGCAGTCGCGAATAATCCAGGTGGAACCGCCTTTAATCCATTGGTCTTGTATGGAGGTGTTGGACTGGGTAAAACTCATCTGGCTCAAGCCATCGGGAATTATGCCAAGAACAATTACGAAAATGTAAAAATACTTTACGTTTCCTCAGAGAAGTTTACCAATCAGTTTATAGATGCTGTGAAGGACAATGCTATTCCTGAATTCATAGTATTCTACCAAATGGTGGACATCCTTATTGTTGACGATGTTCAGTTCTTTGCAGACAAGGACCGTACACAAGATATCTTTTTCCATGTATTCAATCACCTTCACCAATCTGGGAAGCAAATAATTCTGACCAGCGATCGCCCTCCGAAAGATTTGAAGGGAATGGAGGAAAGATTGATCTCTAGATTCAAGTGGGGATTGACAACAGATCTGCAGGTCCCAGATTTCGAAACGAGAATGGCCATTCTTGAAAAGAAGATGTATGCCGAAGGAATTGAACTACCAAGAGAAGTGGTAGAATATACCGCCTATTTTGTCAACACGAATATTCGTGAATTGGAAGGAGCACTTATAGCCCTTTTAGCCCAAGGATCTTTGATGAAGCAAGAAGTCGATGTGGCTTTGGCCAAGAAAATTTTAAAGAATTTTATAAACAACTCTGCTAAAAATATTTCCATCAATTTCATCCAAAAAACAGTTAGCGGGCATACCGGTATTAGTATGGAGCAATTGGTAGGGAAATCCAGAAAAAGAGAAATAGTCCAATCTAGACAAATCTCAATGTACTTCGCAAAACAGTTTACAGAGTCTTCCTTGAAAAATATTGGAAGAGAATTTGGAGGAAGAGATCACAGTACCGTAATCCACGCTTGTCAAACCGTCTCCAATCTAATGGATACAGACAGCGATTTCCAACAAACTGTTTTTGAAATTGAGAAGCAGCTGAAAATGAATCAGTAACAAACTAAGTTTTAATTCGAAGCTTAAGATTAAAAGGGTGGAGAACCGCCTTGAAACAAGTGGTTATTAAAATCTAGTTTAGGTTCTAAACAAAATATAGTCATTGATTAATAAATCGGTGTTTGGTAAGGATAACAAACCAAGCGAACCCAAAAGCTGCCGCAGGCAGCGAATGGCGCGACCCAATCCCCAAAACCAGATCGAAGGTCATCCTAAAAGAATCTTGGTGTTACAATCTTCTCTTTTTCAAAGCCAAATTCATAGCCCACAAAAATTTCATGAGAACCCACTACATCGGAAATTTCCCTCAATGGGAAATCATAAGCATAACCAGCTCTGATTTGTTGGTTGATTTGATATTCAAGGAAGAAAGAAAACGAATCGGTAAAACGGTGAGCCGCTCCCAGTAGAACTTTATTTTTGATGATAAAAGCCAAGCTAATGTCTACTGATATTGGAGCATGAGACAAAGGAGCAGCTTTCAGCATAACGGAAGGACGTATTTTTAAATGCTTGTCCAGAGTAAGCACTGTTCCTGCTGTTAAAAAATAATGACGCTCTTGCGGAGATAATTTGCTTGCACTGCTGCTGTCAGATAATTCAACAATATTGCTTTGTAATAAATGTGGAACAGACAATCCGATATAACCTTTGTTGCTATAAAAGAAAACACCCAAACCAAAATTGGGGAGAAAGCGAGATTGGTCAGTATCAAAGACAAAATCACCATTGTCTTCCAAATTTTCCAATTCTGTAAAATTAGAAGAATACCTTAAAAAACCACCTTGCAGTCCCAAAGACAATTGTGAACTCGTTCCTACTTTGATTCTATAAGAATAACTTGCAAATGCACTTAATCTGTTGTGAACCCCAATCCAATCGCTTTCCGCAAAAAAGCCAATTCCTGAATTAGTTTTGAACGGAGAATGGATACTAAATGAAAAGTCTCTTGGAGCAGTTGAAATATCCGCCCATTGATGGCGATAATATGCGAGGGCACTTCCTACTTCTCGGCTACCGGCATAGGCAGGATTTAATACCAAACTATTGAACATATATCCAGTGTAATGCGTGTCTTGTTGTGCATTACCAAACTGGCATACCGAAAGAAGTAAAATTATTGAAATGAATAATTTTTTCATAAAACCTGAAGCTGTTTTCCCAAAGTTAAAGGATTTTGGCGGATTGTTTTTCTAATTGCGGCTTTTTTAAGACTATGGGATGGAGATTTAATTGCAGTCTTAAATTTGGGGAAAATATTATTTTAATTTTAAAAGAAAGAAAATACAGTAATAGCAGTGTTATTGGGAGTATTTTTGGCTGGTCCGCCTACTTTGACTAAAATTAGAAAACATTGAAGACAAAATATGACATTTATTGGTTTTGGATCCCTAAACCTTTATTCTTTCTGGAATTCTAAGGATATATCTGTATTTTATAATTTCGTATTAAATGGAAAAAAAATATTATTTAATTGACAGGTTTTTAGATACTTATTAATCCCGACTTGTCTTTAAACAGCAATTAATATTATTCGTATATAAAATTGTGTTTTTGTAAGTTAAATTGAATATCATAAAAAACAAGCAGCAGAATATGTCTCACTACCATCCTATTAAAAGATTGATTTTTCTTTTGCTTTTTGTTGTTTGCTGCTGCCAGCAAGCCATTGCTCAGGATTTGAGTGATATAATAAAGGCAGCCGTTTCCAATATTGAATTGGCGAATGATAGCATAGAAGTAGAATTTGAGCCTTTGTCTGAAATAAGTGACACACTTGAATTATCAGAAGAAGATTCTATTGAAAGCAGTTTGTCTCCCATTCAAAACTTTTACAAAAAGAGAAACCACCAAGCGGCATGGTACAGCGAATTCAATCTGTTGTTGAAAGCTGATACGCTTTTGAAAATTATTTCTAAGTCAGGAGACGAAGGATTGAACCCAGAATTTTATGGTTATTCAGAGTTGAAGTCTTTGTATGAAACTTTGAACAATGTTTATCTTGAAATGTACCTCGCTGATCCAACAGCTCTTACATATCTTGACATTGAATTGACCAATGCTGCTTTAGAATACGCTTCAGATTTGAGATTGGGAAGGATTAATCCAGATTTGCTTCCTTTCCAGTGGGAAATTTCTCGCGATGAATTTGATGCGCCAGAATTTTTAAACCAAGCTGTTAAAGCGAGTAATCTGTTTGAAGCTTTTGAAGAACTGAAACCTCAGAATGCACATTATTTAAGGTTAAAAGGCCAGCTAAATAATCTGGCTGAAGTCGCTAAAATTGATACAGGAACAATTTTTATAGAACCCCAACAAAAAATAGAGTTGGGCGATACCGGTGAGCAGGTTGTTTTGTTGAAAGAGCGCTTAAACTTTTATTATGGTCTTGAATCAGATTCACTTCCCAATAGAGCTGTGAAATTGTTTCACCCTGTTTCTTATGCTGCCGATTCGATCCAAATTGATAGCATCAGAGAAAGACGTTTTGAATTTACCGTTTGTTCAGATACTCTTTATCTAGAGGAGGATAAAATAAGGGTAATTACTGATTCCTCACAATACAGTTTTGATACTGCTTTTGTAAAAATTGATACCTTTTTGATAGAGCGAGATTCTTTTATCGTCGAGTCTTCGATGGTTTATGATCCTGCTTATTTTGATAGTACGACTTTGGCTTTGGTGAAATCTTTTCAGTCTGATTATGGTTTGAAACCAGACGGTATTGTTGGGCCAAATACTATATCAAAATTAAATGCTCCAGCATCTTCACATTTGGAAAAGGTAATTTTAAATATGGAAAGATGGAGGTGGGTTCCACGAAATATAGAAGGGCAATACATTATTGTCAATGTGGCTGGATACTATCTTGATGTTTTTGAGAAAGACACCATTCAATTGACCAAGCAGGTAATGGTGGGGAATCCGAGGACCAAAACACCAATTTTCAGCGACCGAATACAATACATTGAATTGAATCCTTATTGGACGGTGCCATATAGTATCTCATCAAGAGAAATTTTACCAAGAATAAAAAAAGATCCGGGTTATCTGGCAAGAAACAATTACAAACTCTTGGTAGGTGGCAAAGCCATAAACCCATATTCTGTTGATTGGACAGAGGTAAGTCGTAGTAAATTTCCTTATACAATCAGGCAAGACCCTGGTGCTGGAAATGCATTGGGAGAAGTTAAGTTTATGTTCCCTAACAGGTATAATGTGTATTTACACGATACACAATCTAAGGACAAATTTGTTGAACCAATTCGTGCATTTAGTCATGGTTGTATACGTTTGGAAACACCCTTTGAATTGGCTTCTTTCCTTTTCAAAGATGACCCTAAATGGTCTGGAGATAAGATTTATGAAACCAAGAAAAAAGGAAAAAATAAGCGGATAACACTCAAAGAATCTGTTCCTATTTATTTGGTTTACTTAACAGCGTATGTTGGGAATGATGAGAAGTTAAATCTTCAATTAGATGTTTATGACCGAGACTCGGCTTTGCAAGAACTTTGGAACAAAAGAAGTGCAAAAAATGTGAGGTCGAAAAAGAGTTGACATTTAAGCGGGAACAAACGCTTTATAGATTGGAAGAATGGTCAGGACTCTTTTCCGTACCTCACTATGTTATTAAGACATGGTCTCATAACAATAATTGATAGAAAAATATTCTATGCACATTTTAGGGAACAAACTTGTTTACTAA
>CALBCY010000303.1 GCA_937927195.1 uncultured Chitinophagales bacterium | reverse complement strand
CATTGACCATTCAGCAAACGACGTTTTCACCAGCATTGGCTACAATCCTTGAGGAATTAATTCATTTCTCTTTGTTTTGTTTTTCATTTCCTCTTTTGAAATTTCCAGTCAGTTTAGCAAGGACGAGTTGTTGGTCAAAGTCAGATTTGTTCTCTAACTTTTTAGCCATTTGTCCTGCTTTTTTACCCTTTAAGATCAGGATGTTTTTCCCTTGGTATGAAATCATCATTTTACCATCTTTATTAAGGGAGTAGGAAAATGGATTGCTTTTTAGAAAATCATTTTTGTCTATTTTGCTCATGTTGGTTGCAATATTGTTTCAATTAGAATTTTACAGAAGGGACTTTTTATAAAATTCTATTGTTTTATCGACCATTACATCTGGTGAAAGTTCATTTTTTAAACGCTTGAAAGCTTCTTCTGCAAGGGCATTTCTTTTGCTTGGACTTTGAAACAATTCATTGATTTTATCAGCCAATTGATTTACATTATACGGTGCTATTAAGCAACCACTTTTATCGTCAAGTATTAGTTCGTTTCCAGCAGGTACATCGAAACAAATGACTGGTGTTTTAACCTCAAAAGCTTCTATAAATACTATGCCGAAAGGTTCGGAGATGGAAGGAATTAAGACAATGTCGGAGTTGGCCATGAAGTGCATGGCCTCTGCTTGAAATCCTTTGAATTCTACAGATTCGGCGATGCCCATTTCTTGGCATTGATTTTTTAAGTCAGCTTCCATTTCACCACGACCTAAAATTACAAGTTTTGCTTCAGGATGTTTTTTCAAAACAATCTTCAATGCTTCAAAAGCATATTTGTGTCCTTTGAAGGCGGTCAGTCTTCCTACAAGAATGAGCTGTTTTTCTGAGCTTCTATATCGGTCTGGCTTTGCGGCGGGAATGTATTTGGTTTCGAAGGCATGATGGATGACATCCATTTTATCCTCCTTGCCAATATTTAATCCAAGGAACAGTTTTTTCAAGCCATGAGAAACGGCAAATGATCTGTTGATAAATGGTTCGGAAAAGCGGCACAAGAAAAAGTACAAATTGTACAATCGTTTAGAAGAATCGAATCCATAAAGGCTGGCAAACTTTTCATCATAACTGTGCTTTGTCGAAACCACTTTTAGCTTTCGATTGAATAAAATTTTAATGCAAGCCAACCAAACATCGCTGTAAAGCAAATGGCCGTGTATCAAATCAAAATTCCCTTTCTTGATAACTTTGTTGATGTTCTTTAGCAGGGTGAAATTGATCGAGCTTTTTGTTTTTAGATAATGGACTTTAATGTCTTTCGCCTCCATCAGATCAGTGATTTCACGATAACCAGTTTTGCCATTGTCTCTGTAAACGCAAAGAAATTCGCATTCGATTCCTTTGGCCTTGAGTAAAGGCATTATTTCTATGAAATATTTTTCTGAACCGGAAAGGGCTTCTAGTATTTGAATAAACAAGACTTTCATCCTGGGTAGGCTGTATGCGAAGAAAACAAATTAGGCTTTTTTGATGAACTCGGTTTTGATAACGATGGTCGCCTTGCCAATTCTGGCTTCAATATTGGCCTCATCATCGATCAACTTGATGTTTTTGACCTTATCCCCTCTTTTTAGGTTAATTTGGGAACCTTTGACTTTAAGGGTTTTTGTCATAATTACAGTGTCTCCACCGTTCAAAACGTTACCATTGCTGTCCTTTGTTACTATCTCCATAATTAATTTATTTTTAGTTTGCCAAGTCTGATTTTGTGAATTTAGACTTGCAATTTTTTACAAATCCCAACTTGGTAAACTATAAAGCACAAAGATACGCTATTTCATTCTAATAGTCCTTTTGTTAAAAAAAATCTGATTCTGTCTCTTTTCAATGTTTAAATCAATGTTTAAAAAGCATAAAGGTTTTCATGAAATTTCTGTCCTCCTTTAAAAAATCGTAAATTTGAACAGAAAAATAATTTCAATTAATAAAAGATGATTTTATAGAATTAAAAAGTATAGAGATGTCCAAAAAGAAGGTTACAGGCGTTGGAGGCATTTTTTTTAAATGTGCTGATCCAGATAAAATGAAAGAATGGTATGGAGCCAATCTAGGAATGAAGACCAATGAGTATGGTTCTTTGTTTGAATTCCGCAAGTCGGATAGTCCAGAAGAAAAGGGTTATTTACAATGGAGTCCCTTTAAAGAAACGACGACTTATTTTGAGCCTTCCAAGAAAGATTTCATGATCAACTACAGAGTAGAAAATCTGGAAGAAATGGTCAAAGACTTGAAAGCCGCTGGTGTCAATGTTTTGGATGAAATTGAGACTTTCGAATACGGAAAATTTGTACACATCTTAGATCCGGAGAACAACAAGATTGAGTTGTGGGAACCGGTGGATCAGGTGTTTACGAAATTGTATGAGGGGACGACGAATAAGTGAGTTGGAGATAGGCTTTTGGCTTTTAGCCTTTGGCCTTTGGCAATGTTTTGTATAGTTTATTGTCTTTAGCTTTTGACAATTACATAATTTAAAACGTTTATTTTTAGTAGAAATTATATAGCCAAAAGCTAAGGGCCAAAGGCCAAAGGCTTCAATAAAAAACAATGAGATATAGCAAATTAGGAAATAGTGGAATAGAAGTTTCGAGAGTCTGTCTTGGAACGATGACATTTGGAAAACAGAATACTCAAGAGGAGGGATTTGAGCAGATGGATTATGCGATTGACCAAGGCGTCAATTTTTTTGATACGGCTGAAATGTATGCCGTTCCGCCCAATGCAGAAACCTACGGAAAGACCGAAGAAATAATTGGTCATTGGGTGAAAGCCAATCCTGCGAAAAGAGCGAAGACGGTGATTGCTACAAAGATGGCTGGACCGGGATTGCCTTATATTCGGAATGGCGCAAAAATGAAAGCCGAATATGTTGAGCAAGCGATTGACGATTCATTAAAGCGTTTGCAGACAGATTATATCGATCTGTATCAATTGCATTGGCCGAACAGACCGCACAATCATTTCAACAAACATTGGTTTGGGACGGTGGATTTTTCGGGACAAGATTATGAGAAAGAGGAGGCTGAAATTTTGGAGATGTTGCAAACATTGGATAAATGTGTAAAGGCAGGTAAAATTCGATTTAGCGGTTTGTCCAATGAAAGTGCCTGGGGAATTGCCAAATATGCCGAACTGAGCAAGAAGCATAATCTTGGGAAAATGGTATCTGTTCAGAATGAATTCAGTTTGGTACAAAGCAAGGATTGGCCCTATGTGATTGAGTCTTGCATAATGGAAGATATGGCTTATTTGCCCTGGTCGCCATTGGGCAGTGGTGTTTTGAGCGGCAAGTATCTTGAAGGGAAAAGACCTGAAGGCAGCCGTTGGTCATTGAACAACCGTCATGGTCATTTCAGAGATCAGGAGCAAGTGCATTTAGCGACCAAAGCTTATATGGAAATTGCAGAGAAATACGGCATGACCAGCAGCCAAATCAGCCTCGCTTGGTGCGACCAGTTTGACTGGGTAACCTCGACGATCATAGGAGCCACTAAAATGTCTCAACTGAAAGAAAACATGGCGGCCTTTGAAAAGCCATTGAGTGGGGAGGCTGCGAAGGAAGTGGATGCGGTGAAGAGGAAGTATCCGATTCCGTATGCCTAGAGAAGTTTAAGTTTAAGTCGAAGATTGAGATTAGGTGGGGTGGAAAATGAATGGTGGAATGTGAGTTAATTAGAGAGGAATGATTTTGTTTGATATTTATTCGGAAAAGTCTTCTATAAGTGAATTGTATCATCATTGTTACATTTCATTTTGGGCAGTCTATCAGAAGTAAGGCTGTCAAAAAATAAAAGTGGACAATTAGGCAAAGGTCATTATTTTTATGATGACTAAACCCAAAAAAATCATGATCCTCTGTCCTAATTACTATAGTATAAAAATCTTTGTCCTTTTCAAAAAAAGTAGAAAACCATGATTTAGCAATCATATCTCTTTTGGAATATGAATTTAGAAAATCAAACAGCCTTTTATAAAATACATTGTCCAAAAAGGATTGTTTATAAAACTCAACTTTTCAGAAAATCAGTACAGTACTTTGCTCGAAAATAATTAAAATAAGCTGTACTCATCGACTTGAATTGTAGTTATCTTTGTGCCAAACATTTGTTATCCAATGCCAAAAAGAAATCTTCCGACTTCTGATAATTCAAATCAGCAGCAGTTAAAAGAACAGATTGAAATCCTTCAACTGGAACTGGAAGAAATTCAGAAGGAGACCAATACCTTTGAAGCGGTACTCCATGCGCATATCAGCGATTTGATTGTAGAAGAACAAGAGTTGTTTATTTTATACAAGCAAATCAAAAAGGCAAAAAAAGCAAAACGTTTAGCGGAGAAAAAACGCGGAAAAAATTACAAAGCACCCAAGAATCTGCAAATTATCCCAAAGGAGAAAAAAAAGGAAATTCCATCCGAACAACAAAAGGAGAAAAAAAGACTGTATCGGGAAGCCATGCTTCACGTTCATCCAGATAAGTTTTCCATGAGTGAATCTAATAGTCAAAAGGAATCAGATATTGCTACTGAAATTACCAGTCGCTTAATCGAAATTTATAAGACGGAAAGCTTCGAAACCTTACAAGCCTATCATGCGCATATTTTTGGCGGGAACACCAATATCGAATTGGACGAAGCTGCTTCCAAGATAAAGCCCACTTCGAATGATAATTACTTGCAACAAGAAAAAGAACGCCTGAAAAAAGACATTGATTTGGCTAAAAATGAATACCTCTACAAGGTGCTAAGAGAATACAAAAATCCACTGACTTTTAAGGATGAGCTAAAAGCCTATTATGAAGACCGGATTTTTAAATTGAGAAAAAGAACGAGGAAAGGGCTTTAGTATTAAATTTGAATGCTTATCAGTTTACAATAAAAAAAGCTGACTGAAATGTATTTCAGCCAGCTTTATAAAAAATATTCAAAATCTACCGCTTTTTTGTTTTTATATCTACTTCGCTTAATCGCTAGCCAGAAAAATAGGCGTCTTTGTACTTCGTACTTTATACTATGTACTAAAAAATCCTAATTCTCGACCACCTTGATTGTTACAGAATATTCACTTTCAGGGACATCATCAATTGGTTGAACATCCACCAAAGTGATCGTGTAATTTTCATAAGTGGCAGTAAGCATCGTTTCGCCATCTGTACCATTCTTCGTTCTCAACTCTACTTCAGTTTGCACTTCACCATCAATTACCAATAATTTTACGCTGGCACGACCTTCCCAAATGCA
>CALBCY010000302.1 GCA_937927195.1 uncultured Chitinophagales bacterium | reverse complement strand
AGATTGGGTTGTGCGACTACGTCCACTGCATAGACACAATATTTCGATGAAAGATTGGGGAATAACTCAAGGGCAATTGGGGCACAACCATTTGATCCGTGAAGGAGTAGGAGTGGTGGACTAGAATCATTGCCAGTTTTGATGATGTTAGTTATATTATGACAAGTTAAATGAACTCAATATTGAGTTCATTTAACTTGTCATAATATACTTGATGAATTTCCTTTTTAGCCTCTTCTGATTTGTAAAGCGATTTCACAGCTGTAATTGTTTTTTGTTTTCTACACTAATACTTGAACTAGCTGCTAACATAATAGATTTTGCTTTACTTTGGTTGAGAAACTGAAAATTTTCACCATAGACTTTTCCAAAGTCAACATTTAAGTCGTGATTTTTTACTTTGTAGTGATCCCATTTTGGATGCCTGACTTCATATTCCCAAGTTTTGGAATCGTTTACTTTGGGATCTCAAACCACAAACAAGGCAAATTTTATTCAGCAAGCCCTTACAAACCTAGCGAACCGAATACCGAATAATGAATTCCCAGAATGATCTATTGATGCTCCCATCTAACTTGATAAGGATAGCGTTCCCAGATGGCATTGTCTTCATTGATGCTGTCGCCGTTTTTTCCATTTATTTTGGCCTCTTCCATAACCGCTCTGCCTTTCTCACGATTTCCTAAGCGATCTAAAGCAATGGCTTTGTAATACATTGCATCTGAGAATTCTGGATAAATTTCGAGCGCCCAATCAAAAAGTGCTATGGCATGTTCATACTTTCTGTTTTCGTATTTTGAAATGCCATAATAAAAAAGATCAACATGATGAACGCCATCTCGGCCTACTTCCTTTTCCTTTTTAATATTGTCTATCTCGAAAATTTTCTCAGCTTTTTTAAATTCATTTAACTGTAAATATGAAAGGCCGATGTAAAAGTCATGTGAATGGTCCATCACATAAGAACCGGGATAGTTTGCTTTGCAAACTTCAAAATCCGCAATAGCATCGGTATAGGTTCTTGCAAATATACATTTGATAAATGCTCTGTATTCAAGCCAACGTAGGGGATCGTATTTGACAGCTTTGTCCAATAATTTCATGCCCGCTTCATGCTTTCCTTGCTTGAACATTGGCATGGCTTTCTGTTGCCATAGATAGGCAATGGTGGAATCTTTTGCTAAGCCCTTATCAATTTCGTCTTGGTAATCTTGAGAGAAGTAATGATGTGTATATGCGCCTTTTTCAAGATGCTCTTCAATGATTTTTTCCTGTTTCTTTTTATTGACCTTAGGTGCCTTGGTTTCGCTTACCGGATTTTGAGCGTTTTTACAGGAGGGTATAAAAAATAGAACAGATATTAAAATCAGTAGATTTCTATTGAGCATATTATTAAATTAGATTCGCGATGTTAAGCATACAAATTAACAACAAAAATATGTCCAATAAAAGTTCATTTCAATATTTCTTAAACCTGATCTCAATGTCATTTTATTTATTATAAAATCAATGGTTTATAGTTCTGTTACTAATCCTTAACATAAGGGTGTAGGCCTCTTAATCCCATGTCTACTACCGTTTCACCAGCTGCTGGTTCAAACTTCCCATCAGTGTTAACTTCAATCCATTCGAATGAATTATTGATTGAGAAAGCAAGCACAACTTCAATGTCTTCTGTTTCGTCTCCAGTAATAACCAAAGGCTCTGCTAGTTCACCTGTTACTACACAGGAACCTGCAGGAATGGGACTGGTTGAATTGATCGGGTTGACTACTGTGACACCCGCTCCATCTCCTTTGAAGACTTCGCCATAATTGGTTCCTGCGAAATTGATGTTTGTGTCGAAGGCCCAATAGCCTTGTTTCTTATTCGAATTGACTGCTATGCTGTTCTCTCCAACTTGATGAGAAGTTATGTAGGTATTGAATCCAACGAAGGAAGCAAGGTTGCCTTTGTAATCCTGGTTGTTAATAAATGGAGGATAATTGAATCGAAAATCTATGTCATAATTCTGGTAAGTTAAAGATACCCGCAACCAAGTGTAAGTTCCAGGTGGAAGGGTAGAGCGATCAACAGAAATGATGGTCTCTCCTTCGGCTCCTTTGGCTGCTTGGTCGAAGTTGACAGCGCTTTCTCCGCCAATGGTGGTTTCAGCTCCCTTGTAAACGACAGCTCCATTGCCCAATAAGGTTAGTGGGCCAGGAGCAAATTCCACATAATGCAAACTCACTTCTTTCATTTGCGGATTTTGAGCAGCATGTCCTTCTTGAATATTGACGGTTTGTCCGAAATTTCCCAGTCGCGGAAGACTTTCATCGAACTCCAAGCTCAGATTTAACTTCGCAGAAGATGGATTGTTTAGGTCATCAATGGGATCCTCTTGCTTATCGCAAGAGCTTGCCCAAAGCAAAAAAAATACAATAGTTCCAAACTCAAAAAATCTTTTCATTTTATCAATTGTGAAATGAAGAATTGAAATACCTATTAAGATAAATAAAATAAAGTAAAATATCCCATTCCAAATCTACCCCATCGCATATCGCAGATACTTCCACAATATGCGATTCTTAAGGTTGGCTATGAGAGATAGACAAAAAAATTATTGATTTTACCACATATGCCTGAATAACGCCAATGAGAAAAAAAATATTCTGTTAAATGAAATTTTCTGAAAAGAATGTCTTCAATTGAATTGTTTATAGCCTCAGTAAGAATGGCGTTCGAATTCAAGCAATCGATATCAAGGTATTGAATTAAAGGCTTGCCGCTCATTTAAAGCTATTTTTTGAGTACTAGACAAATCATGGCTTTCTTTGGTGTTTTACCAAAGGACTTGGTGAACTTTTATGAAACGAAGCAAAAAAGCTAAATTTAAGGGGCATAATTAAACAAGCAAGATTTTGGTCTGTAACAATACTTATTCTGAATCGTCCTTCTACTAAACACTTCTATTTATAACAATGTTAATTATTCAAACCAATCAATATGTTTAAGAGTAAAATAAACTTTCTATCAAAATGGGTTTTAAAAAAAGCAAGTTTAGTTGTAATTGCAGCATTGACCTTTTTACTGTTGTCAAATTATTCTACTGCTCAAACTAAAGTGATAGAAGTTGAGACTTTTGATAAAATTATTATTAGCCCACATATTGAAGTTGTTTTCAAAGAGGGAGAAAAAGAATCAGTGTTGATCGAATCTATAAGCTTGCCTATTGAAAAACTTAATATTGGTGTTAAAAACAAAACCCTACATTTATACTTGGACGGGGCAAAAATAGCTTCGGACAAAAAGAAAGAGTACAAAAATGGGAATGAATGTAAAACCTCCGTTTACAAGGGAACAATAGTAAAAGCAGTGGTTAGCTATAAAAAAATAAATTCAATAGACTTAAGAGGAGAAGAGGTGTTTGTATTTGAAAGTAAAATAAATGCTGAGAAATTAGATTTAAAGATTTATGGTGAATCTCAAATTTACATGAATGAGCTTGATCTTCAAGATTTACAAGTGGCAATGTTTGGTGAAAGTGAATTGGAAATAAAGCAAGGCAAAGTTGAAAAACAAAAAATTGTAATGTATGGAGAGAGTAAAGTAAATGCGATGAATGTAGACAATGCTGAAACCAAGATAACTGCTTATGGAGAGGGAGATTTTCAGCTCAATGTTTCAGGAAAACTTAAAATTACTGCATACGGAGAGGCTTCTATAAGTTATTACGGAAACCCAATTCTTCATAAAGGAATAATTTTAGGAGAAGCCCAAATTACAAACCTAGAAGCAATCGAATAAAGATGTGCCAATAATTTATGGAAGGCTTGGCTAGGAAAACTTAGTAATTATTTAAGTATTGCTCTAGCCATTGTTGTCATAATTATTCAGGAATAGAAACTCGATGAATTAGCGAGCGGATGGAATAGCAAACTTTATCCCGATTGCTGAATTGAAAATTTCTAAAAAAAAATGACTTTAATGGAATTATTTTAAAATTTGCTTGGTTTACTATATCTGAAAGCCGTAATGTATTTCATGCGGAAAAAAAATACTTTAATGAAAATTGTAAGAAAAAATATTGCCATCATCAGTTTGTCCTCATCGAGTCGTATCGACGATAACGGGAGGTCTGTGTATTTGCAATGGTAAATAATAATGCAGTAAATAGTTTTTGAAAAAAAGCCTTCCGATTATTCGGAAGGCTTTTTTTTTGGAAAATGGTTTGTTTTTTAAGGCAAAGTCGGGGAAACGCAAAGGTTTTTAACTGCTGCTTCGACTTAAGATTTATTGGGAGAGTAGGCAAATATTGGTTTGTTGCGCTTGTCTGCTAAACAAGTCCTCTTTTGAGGTGAAGGTTCGATTCCTTTGCTCTCCGCAATTTATACGATTTAAACCATAAAATGTCGCACATAAATGATTAAAATTAATCAAATGCCTTCGTTGAAAAGCCTCGCTTTAGCTATGGCTAGAACTACGTTTTTCGCCTCGGCCTTGATCAATTTTATCATCATATCCA
>CALBCY010000301.1 GCA_937927195.1 uncultured Chitinophagales bacterium | reverse complement strand
AAGACAAAGCCATTTTTATGCATGGATGTATTAACCTGAGTTCGATTTTAAAAAGCCAATATTTTTTTCATGTCGAAAATAGAAATAAACATTTAATTTTAAGGTTGCTCTTCCTTAAAATAGGAAGTATAATTTTGAATGATTTGTCTCTTTTCGCTTGTCCTTTTGCTTGATCAAAAGGACTAAAAATCAAGGACTTATGTCATTTTTTAACGTAAAAGAACCTCCTTAAATCCTAAAAAAAATAAACTCGCTAATGAAATATTTTTTTCGTTTGATTGGTTACTAACGGACAGAAAAATCAATTTCAGTATAGCTCAAACAGGATTTTTTTTCTAACGGATTTAAGCAAATTCTTTCACTAAAATGACAAATGTCCACGTTTCTCTCCAAATTGAAAGCTAGTAGTTTTCTTACGGATTGATTATCAGTATGTTAATAATCGAATTCAGGTTGTTATGGTATTTTGGGAAGATGGAGTATAAAAAAAAGCTCTGCCAAAATGAAATTGTCAAAGTGGTTTGAACTTTTTTTGTTCAATTTTGACCATTCATTTCATATTGGCAGAGCCGTTAAAAATCGATTGGATCCTTAAGTATTAAAAATTAATTTTTTCCAATCGCAAGGACAAAGATTTTTCTTTTTTAATATAATCATATATCAAGACATAACCAGGTTTTGCTTTTTTTACCCAAGTCTCCACTCCTTTGTTTGAAATGTCAATTTTATCGTAAGAATATTCACCATCTATGTTTGTTACTCCTCCTAATACAAGACCGTTTTTAGTTCCCTTTTGTCGTTCGTAATCAATATAAGCTATTTGAAATCCTTCGTCGAGCATTTGGAAATAGGAGTAATCGAAATAACCATAGGCATCAGCCATCATTCCGATTGCCAAAATTCCTCCAAATGGAATGCCTTCAATTGTGAAATTATTTCTGGATTTGTCAACGATTTCAACATCAATTAAATCAAAGTTTTTATCCAACTCGAGTATTAAAAGATCATCAATCTTAAATTGTGTATTTACGGTACTTCCTCCTAACAATCCCGATACGACAGATGATGCAACTGAACCTCCAACATTTAAATTTATTTGTTCAGCAATCATATAGGTGTGGCCATTTTCAATAGTAATAAAGTCGTGTACGAATATATTACCTGCTTCCTCTCCTTCATCCAATTTTATACTTTTTCCTTGCCAATCGAATGTTTTGTCATCAAGTACTTTGCCTTCTTGGGTTACAACCAATTTAATCATACCAATGGACTTCCCTGTAATTTTTTCACCTTCTGGAAAATTTAATCCGTAAAGAATAATATTTTCCCCATCTGGATGTGGTGCTCCATTTATTATCAAGGTATTGTAGCCCTTTGATAACAAACTGGTTTTAAAAGTTTGTTTTCCGGTTTTTACATTGATGCCTTGTACTTGCATGTCCATACCTTTTACTTTAAAAGTCTTGTCTCTGGACGAAATCAAATTGATCATCACATCTCCCACTGTACAAATATTGGTGGCGCCTTCATACTTTTCTGAACTTCCTCTTTTAACAAAGCCTTTCTGCCCTTTCACATCACTAATAAAATGAATTGAATAGGTAAACTTTTTTTCTTTTCTAGTAACAATCTGGGCATACCCATAGTCTGGAATGGCCACCAGTCCAAAATCTGTATTAACGCCTGCCGCTGTAAGCATTGCAATTTCGTGGCCTTTTACTATACTTAAATTTTTGGTGAACAAAGCTTCCCCTTTGAAACCATAACCTTTAGTGACAATCCGTTTGTTTTTTGGGTCCCAAAATCTGAATGCAAGGCTTCTTCCATTGGTTGCAGCGTTCAACAATACGGCTTTTTGGTCCAATTGCAAATACTTATCTGTTACAATGTTTAACTCTGTATCAAGAATTCTTAGGGTATGTTTTTGTATTCCTTTTTTGGGTTTACCAGAAGTATAAAAAATATAATGCCCCTCTACTACTCCGTTGTTGTTAATAGAACCAGATTGCTTTTGTTTCAACTTAAAAATTTCGTTGATTTGCATGCTTTGGGCAAATGAATCAAAAACGATAAATAAGGATAATAAACTGAGAATGAGAATGATTTTCGTCTTCATATTTTTAATTGGTTTGTGAAAAAAAATTAAGAAATTGATTTTAGATTTATCAGATTAAGTTTTAGAACTAGGCATTTTTAATTAGTTATGCCCATTAAATTAATCAGTTTTGCTTCGTTTCATAAAAGTTCACCAGGTCCTTTGGTGATAAGACCAAAGGAAAGCCATGATTTGTTTGGTATTTCAGTGAAACACTATAAAATAATGATTCAATTACTCAAATCAATTACTTTAAATAGTGGCTATCTGGCCATTTTGTTGTGAATTTATTGAGGTCTTCCTCACCAAGATTCTTATTGATGATCTGCATCTTAATTGCCAATGCGTTTATAGCTTCTAATGAATCATTGTCAAAATTCACATTCTTTTCTATCCAAGCCAAAGCTATTTTTTTCAATGCAGAAAAATTGATGTTGTCTAGAAATGTTGCACCATCAAAATGATGATCACTCATTTTAATATTAGGGAATGGAACTATATTGGAAAATGTGTGCTCCTCTTTTGCTATCACAAAATCTGCTAAACAGTTTGCTAGAATATTATTGACGAATTCATTTTGTTGATTTAATTCAAACAACTGAGTGGCAAAAACAAAACTGTCGAATTTATCTCCGATCCAATAAGAATATTCCAAAATTTCAAGGTCAATTGTCATTGCCATTTGACACCATTCTTGATTAATCGAGGCTTCCTTTTCGATTCCGCCCAATTCTAACAACTGTTCGATTCTAACAGTAGTTTCAGGATGGGTTCGATATTTTTCTATTTCGGCTTCATCAGGTTTAACCAATGAAAGTCCGGAAAGTCTGGTTTTTGTCCAAGTGGGTTTCCATACCTGATCGAGATCGCCAAAAATTTCACTAAAATTGGCAGATGGATACTTTCCTTTATCAATGTGCTTAAGCACTTTCAATGCTTCAACCGCCTGGTCAGCAGGAAAGCCAGCCTTTGTATAAAACTCAAAGCCTAGTTTATCTGTTTCCACTTCGTGATCTCGACTGTGCTTGGATATGGACAATGATTTTTCGTCGAGCATCTCCAATAATTCTTCTGCTGCCATTTCTTTATCATTGGAGGCATTCTCTATTTTTTTCTGTAGTTCTTCACTGTTTAGGAATTCATAGGTTTCTTCTATTTTTTTATTGACATGATCCAAATGATAGTGTCCCAACTCATGAGCCATTACAAAAGCCAATTGTTCCAGATTATGCAAATTACTTATCAAGCCAAGATTAATAATGAGCGTACCCTCACCAACACAAGAAGCATTGGGATTGCCAGTTCTGTTGAGAACCCAATTGATTCTGTCTTTATTTTTAATATCATTTGCTGCAATCAGTCGATCTCCAATTTCATTAATTTTATTCAAAAGATCAGCATCATAGAAAAAATGTCCTTTGGAGGAGAGTGATGAAAGTTTTTCTACTCTTTTCTCATAAGATTCTTTGATTTCTTTTTCATAAGGACTGTCAATATTTTCAAGATCTTCAACAAGATGTGTATTGATGTTTTGGATATAACTGCCCGATAATAGATTAATAGAATCCAATTGTTTTGGACCGGCATTGTCTCCAAGATCAGCGGTACATTTGGTTTGAGCAAACAGGCTGCCATTTAATAGAAACCAAATTAAGGTGTTGCATAAAACTAGGGAGAGCTTCGACAGCATTTTAATTGTATATTTTTTCAATTCTTGACTTTGGAATGTATATTATCTGAGTATTAAAATAATTTTTGTATTCAGGTATTAACTGAAATCAAACACTTGTGATGATGTTGTGGCACTCCTACAAGCAAGTAGGGCACATTTGTGTCGTAAATAAACCAATATTTCTTAGAAATCAAAATTTTCAGTAGTAAAATCCGATAGACAGAATTGGTTGAAGACAAATACAGGGGATCGCCGCCTCGCCCTAAGAGCAAGAATGTCGAATGCGTGCCGATTCTTTGACCAAAGGGATTTGAAGGCAAGCTGTCCGACCTTTCTGTACCCAACAGACCATGGGCCTTATTAATACTCCAAATTCAACATGTTCTTTTTCAAGATAGTTGTAGCCGTTAAGGCTCCACTTGCAAGCACAGCACCAATCCCGCAGGTTATAATATCTTGCCCGGTTAAGTATAAATTTTTAATCGGTGTTTTGGGTCTGAGGAATTTTTGCTCAAATCTTTTGGTATCGTGATCAAGTCCGTACAATTCTCCTTTCTGATAATTTACAAAATGGACGGTTGAGAGTGGGGTGGAGAGTTCAGAAAAGTCCACTTTCCCTCTTAATTGTGGATGATAACGGAATAGCTTTTCAAGCATTCTTTGGGTGATTTTTTCTTTGAAATTGTCATACTCATCTCCTCGTTTTTTCCATCTTTCATCTTTCCATTTTTCAACCCATTCGTAAGGTGCCAAAGCAATAACGTCTATTGAGGCTTTTCCCGGATAACGATTTTCCCAATCCGGATCTTTAGCGGATGGAAATGATACATAAACAAGTGGCATTTCTTTATCAGAATCTTCCAGGTAGTCTTCAATGTTTTTATCATGGTCATAAGAGTCTGGGAAAATCCAATAATTTGGTTTTTCCAGTCCAAGTTCTTCTGTGGAATGATCGAAACCAAGGTAGAGGCAAAAATGACCGAATGAAGGTTTTACTTTTGTTAATTTTTCGTCTAGGCCATATTTTTGATTCGCTTCTTTGGGAATGAAATGTTGATAGGTGTTAATGACACCTGCATTGCTAATGATAAGCGGAGCAAAAAGTTCTTGGCCATTTTTCATTTTTACGCCCAATGCTTTTTTGTAACTTTTATCTAAAATTATTTCTTCCACTTCAGCATTGACATAAATTTCACCACCACCTTTCATAATAACTGGTGCGATGCATTTAAAAATCATGGAAGAGCCACCAACAGGATAACATCCTCCATTCATATAATGCTTGGCCACCATTGCATGCATTATAAAGCTGCTTTGTTTTGGAGGCAATCCATAATCACCAAATTGGGTGGACAAGACAGCAATGAGTTCTTCATTGGCCGTTATGTCTTTTAAAACCTCATAGGTCGTTCGGTTAAAGGATAGCCCTTTTTTTCTTAGTCTATTCCCCACCAATGAACTGAGAATATTCGGCATGGGTTTTTCCATGAAATAAGAACGCTGACTTTTTTGACAGAGGTAAACCATTTCAACATAAAGTTCAATGGCTCTTTTTTCATCTGGGAAATAGCTTTGCATTTGCTTAATGAAGCCTTCCTTTCCTTTGTGAAATTCATATCTTTTGTCTCCAAAAAAGGCCACATCATAAACATCGCCCATTTCTTCCCATTTAAGCTTGCCTTCTGTGATGTAATTAAACATCTTGGCAACCTGAGTATAAGGTCGATGAACATCGCCAACGTAATGAACGCCAACATCCCATTCATAGCCCCTTCTTTTAAAAACATGGGTAAAGCCACCTGGTTCATAATGTCTTTCCAATACCAAAACCTTTTTTCCATGTTTTGATAAATATGCTGCTGTAGACAATCCGCCCAATCCAGAACCGATGATGATGGCATCAAAATTTCCCTCTACTTTGTCTCGCTTAAATGATTTAAATAGTTTTTCCATAAATTTGAAGCAGCATTTGATTATTTTATCCTAACAATATTAACTTGCAATAGTTGTAAATATCTTATTGCAAGAAGATACAGAATTAAGATATTAAAAAATACAAGTTAACTCGTTTAATTCGATAACTATATATATGAAATCTCATTTAGTAAAATATGGATTGCTTCTTGGTGTTATCTGCTTCACTTTTTCCTGCAAGCAGGCCTACAATACTGCCAATCAATTTATGAACAGCTTTGGCTTCGAAAAGTTGGTCAAGCGATTTGAAGGGCCTGAGCGAGATGTCTATCAGCAACCCCAAAAGGTATTGAACTACATTGGGAATGTAAAGGGGCAAAAGATAATGGACATTGGTGCTGGGACAGGTTATTTTACTTTCAAACTTGTGGATGCCGGAGCCAAGATGATCGCTGCAGATGTGGATGATCGTTTTTTGAATTTCATCAAAGAAAAGATGGATAGTTTAAGTTTTTCTTCTGAGCAAATTGAATTGAGGAAAGTGCCTTACGATGATCCATTGTTAAAGAATGGAGAAGTCGACCAGGTGCTCATTGTAAATACTTACCATCACATTGAGGATCGTTCGGCATATTTTAGCAAAGTGAAGAAGGGCTTGAAGCCTGGTGGTCGGCTCATAGTAATTGATTTTATTAAGAAGGACCTACCTATCGGACCGCCTATTAAACACAAGGTCAGTACGGATGAAGTGATTGAGGAGTTGAAAATTTCTGGCTTTGAGAACTTTACTGTCGAATCCAGTTTACTAGAATATCAATACATAGTGGTTGCTGAATGATTGCTGAATAACTGTAGAATGATGGCAAGGTAAAATGAGGAATATAGAATAACAGGGACTTGAATAACAGGGACTAGAATAAATTGAAAACCAGCTCCAAGGTCGGATATCTGGTCTGTGTTTAGGAAGATTCAGGGCATATTTAGTTGATGCTCTTTCTGACAGGACATTTTTTACAACGCTTTTTCTCGGCTTTTTTCCATTTTTTACAACATTTCTTTTTACCACAATACAAAGTGAAGTCGCAGGCATTGAACAATGAGTGTTCAACTGATTTGTTTTGGATTGCTTTAAACTTTAATAGATCAATAGTCATTCCTGATTGATTTTGTTGGTACAGTGTTGCCTAAATTATTGTAATGCGAAGTTACGGTCAAAAGCAATTCCATCCAATACCAATGCGTAGGTGTTTTGAACTACCTAGCCTTAGGGAGGTCTTTTGGTTTTCGTGATTTGGTATTGGTTATTTGACATGCTTTACACTTATATGGTATATTCTATTTGAATAGGAGTTTTTCCTTTGGACTTCGCCCAATATCGTTGAAATCAGCTTTTTTCTTTTTTTTAATAGGCAACTCAGTAGCCGTACTACCAACAATGCTGATGGCGAGATGGTTAGGCGATTCAATACCAACAGATGCGAAGTCGGAATGCCGCCCAATCATACTAAGAGTAGGAAGCGAGCGAAGCGGCCGCCGCGCAACCAACAGGGATTTTTCCTAAAGTCAATGGGATTGGGCTTCGCTAAGATTAGACAAATGGACAAAGATTCTGTAAGTCAAAAAAACATTATAATAAAATGAATTTGATTTGGAATTAGGAATTCTTTTCATTATATTTATTACAAGAAAGCAAACCAATGCAAATTGCGAATTTTGTCCTGATTCAATAATTTAAACTGATAGTTAGTCCCGTACTAAATTCTCAATTTTGGTTATTTATTTTTTAACTTTTAAATCATTTAGTTATGAGTCCACCAGAGCATTTCGAGGCAGAGTTGGATTTTTCTCTGCCTAAATATCGGTTTTTATCTTGATTCCTTGTTTCAAAAACAGGTGCATTTAGCTAGATACTATTGCACAACCTTAATAGGAAATTCAAAATATCAAGGATGACTCGTTTGTAAAACGTTTACTTAGATAAAAGCATTCAAAAAAAAATATCATTGATCCCAAAAGACAATATTTCTAAATAATATACTGTCTTTTGGGATTTTTTTATGCCCTGTATTCAATCCTAATTTTGCAATCCGCCTATCTTGAATCATCCCATCATCCCATCTTCTCATCCTCTCTACATCCCATCATCCCATCATCCCATCATCCCATCTTTCTATCATTCGATCTTTCGATCTTTCAATTTTTCCATCGTTCAATCTTTCTATTTTTCGGTTTTCCTATCTTCACCTCTTTTGATTTGCCCATCTTTCAATCCGATAACTCACGGATTTTGTAAATTTTTACGATTTTTTTTCTCCACCTAACATCTAATTAATTTTGCGAATTGTTGTAGTCAATTTGTGCTTTATCGATAAAAAACTTACAAGTCTCAAACATCCGAACTTTAACTATTGACAGGCAAATGCGTGGTTTTTGGAGGAAATATGCTTTGTTTTATTTTGTTTCTGTTCTAACATAGAACATTGATTAGTAAAGAGTTATACTTCTAATAATGTAATGCCAGTGAATTAAATATAAATTAATAATATTTGTATTTTTATTTTTTATGGTATATATTTATTTCAAATACGTGAGCAACCTATTTTAGAAAATTTGATTCGAAGCCTAATACTAGTATGAAAACAACTTTACAAACGGCGTTTGTGAAAACAACTTTTTCTAATCAAACTAATTTCTTATGTGGTAATTAAAGTTCACACCTAAGCATTGCACTATTAACTAACACTAAAAATTTATGCATCATGAGTCCACCATCGAATTTATAGGTAGAGTTTTGTTTTTCTCTGCCTGACAATGAAATTATATTTGTGTTCCTAGTGAGAATGTGTGCAAATGCACAACAATTGAAAGTTGGTAATTTATAACTTGGAACAGAAAGTCAACATGACTTTTAAGATATAAAAAAAAGAAAGTATTAGAAACCTGAGTGGTAAAGCCTACTCAGGTTTTTTTAACGCTATTTCACTTTGTTTCTCCAGTATTTAAGTTTTTTTACAACATATTTTTTCGGTTTTGACCTATCTTTCCTAAGCAATTAGCATCTGATCTAATATTAGCTTGAACCCGAAAATTAAACCTGTTGACTCGCCTAAGAATATACTTATTTAGACCAGCCCTCCTTTTAGCCCTCCTTTTAATTATATTGATCATTCTAATGCTCAATATCGGCTTGAACTATAAGCCTGAAATCCAGCAATCAGCAAACACGATTGTTAACAAAAGTGTGTTGCATCAATTGAATTATTTAAAAGGGAAAATGAAGCGTGGCGCCGCCACCGATATGCAAAGTATTTTTCCAGAAGGATTTGTTTTCATGAATTCACTGTATGCACTTTCTTGGATTGATCTTATTGACGGATTGGCCAGCAATGATGAAATTTTTTCTCAAGGAATGAAAGAAGTTGACTGGACCATTGGACAATTGTTTTCATCAAAAGGCAAAAGCTCTTTTGAAAAAAATCTTGACCTAGAATATGGAGCTTTTTATTCAGGGTGGACAAACTTCGTCTTAGGAAAAAAACTTTCTATTCAAAAAAAAGAAAACAGAGCTGATGCCGAAGTGGATAGTTTTAAAAAATCTTGCGCTGCAATGTCCATGGTTTTCAAAAGATCCGAAAGCCCTTATATTGAATCCTATTCCAATCAGGCCTGGCCTGCAGATGTTTTACTTTGTATTGCTTGTTTGAATTTGCATGATAAAATTTTTGAGCCTAAGTATGAACGTTTAATTGATGCTTGGTTAGAAAAAGTGAAAGTACGATTGGATAAAAATACAGGATTGATTCCTCATTCTGTTTATTTTCCACAAGCCAATACCAAAGAGGGAGCCAAGGGCGCTTCGCAAAGTTTGATGCTTAACTTTCTTGTTGATATTGACAAGGAATTTGCCATGGAGCAATTTCACATTTACAAAGAACTATTTGTGGATTATAGATTTGGATTGCCAGGCATAAGACAATTTCCAAAAGGGATAAAAGGGGAGAAGGATATTGATTCTGGCCCTGTTATCTTGGGCATTGGAGGGGCAGCTTCGATTGTTGGACAAAGAACGATGGCAAAATTTGATGAGCAGGAATTGTACATTGGTTTAAGGAACTCAATTGAGGCTTTCGGGGCTGGATTGAATTTTAATGATAAGAAGCGGTATTTGTTTGGTGCTTTGCCAATGGCCGATGCTTTCATAGCTTGGAGTAACTCTGTTGAAAAAGAACCCATTGTTTGCGATAAACCTTGGAGAAGAAGATTTCACTTCTATTCGATTTTAATTTTTGCTTTGCTTACTTTCGTGTTGTATAAAACAAATAATTTCGGACAAAAAAGATGAGTTACTATGGAGATCAATAAAATCAATTTAAAAGAGAAGCTGGATACATTCAATGACCATTGGCATCCAAGAATAGTAGGCGAACTCAACAATCAAATGGTGAAAATAGCCAAAGTAAAAGGGGCGTTTGAAATGCATAAACATGACAAGGAAGATGAACTGTTTTATGTCATTGATGGGACGCTTTTTATTGAAATGGAAGATCAAACCGTAGAGCTGAATAGAGGTGAATTTGTCATCATTCCCAAAGGTGTTGATCATAAGCCCTATGCTCCTGAGGAGGCCTCAATAATGTTGTTTGAACCAGCCACAACTTTAAATACAGGCAACAAGATTAGTGAAAAAACCAAAAAGGAATTGGATCGCATTTAGTAAGAATTTTATACATTTGGCTGAATTTTGAATGAGGCATTTATTTTACTGTCATAAATTTTCTAAAAAAATATTTTGAGTATTAGACC
Source organism: uncultured Chitinophagales bacterium (assembly GCA_937927195.1). GTDB lineage: Bacteria > Bacteroidota > Bacteroidia > Chitinophagales > UBA2359 > JAHDGP01. Next base: position 1,454 of record CALBCY010000301.1, on the reverse strand, counting down.
AATACTAGATTGGAAAATTCTAGTTAGTGCACATTGAATGAGCAAAATTTATACGATGGGTTTTAACCATCGGTTCTTTCAAACAATATGAAATGGTCATGTATTCGAATCTAAATCTAACCATAACCTAACTTTAATCTAATGAGTCAATCTTTAAAACACGCAGATTTTGTTTTAATCGGTGGAGGAATCATGAGCGCGACGCTAGCCATTCTTTTGCTCGAAAAATTTCCAGGCAAAACCATTAATATTCTGGAGCGCTTGCCAAAAGTTGCTGAAGAAAGCAGTGAAGCTTGGAACAATGCTGGCACGGGTCATTGTGGGAATTGTGAGTTGAATTATACACCTGAAGAGGACGGTAAAATAAATACAGAAAAAGCGATTAGAATTGCCAAGCAATTTAATCAGTCTATGGATTTTTGGAAAGATTGTGAAAGGAAGGGATACATTAAAAATTTATCTAAATGCATCAATCATCTTCCGCATTTGAGTTTTGTGGAGGGGGAGAAGAACGTAGCTTTCCTTAAGAAAAGGCAGGAGACGATGAAAGATATTTCTTATTTCAGTGAAATGAAATTCACGACCGACCATGATGAAATACGGAAATGGATTCCTTTGATGATGGAGGGTAGGGACAAAGATGAAGTCCTTGCTGCGACTTATATCGAAAAAGGAACGGACGTAAATTTTGGTGAAATTACCGACCAATTGTTTCATTATTTGGCCAAACAACCCAATGTTAATCTCTTGCTAGAAAACGACGTTTATGATTTAGAACAAACAGAAGAGAAGCAATGGTTTGTCTCTATAACAGACCATAAAAATAACAAGCAATGGAGAATTCTAAGCAATTATGTTTTCATAGGTGCGGGTGGAAGTGCACTTCCATTGTTGGACAACTCAGACATTAAGGAAGGCAAAGGATATGGCGGATTCCCAATTAGTGGTCTTTGGTTGCGATGTGTCAATCCTGAAGTAATCGAACGTCACAATGCCAAGGTTTACGGGTTAGCAAAAGAAGGTTCGCCTCCGATGTCTGTTCCGCATTTAGACAGCAGGGTTATAAACGGACGTAAGGAATTGTTGTTTGGACCCTTTGCTGGTTTTTCAACCAAATTCCTCAAGCATGGTTCTTATTTTGATTTACCACGGTCGGTAGAATTCGATAATATCCTAAGTTTATTAGGTGCTGGTTACCACAATCTTTCATTGGTTATGTATTTGGTCAAACAAGTAAGCTTGGATTTTGACGATCGAATGGAAATGCTGCAAGAATTTTATCCAAATGCGGAAGAAGAAGATTGGAAGTTGGTTGTTGCCGGGCAGCGCGTTCAAATCATAAAATCCGATGAAGAAAAAATGGGCAAATTGCAATTTGGAACTGAAGTCATCATTTCAGAGGACAAAAGCATCGCTGCTCTTTTAGGAGCTTCGCCTGGTGCTTCAACTTCTTA
>CALBCY010000300.1 GCA_937927195.1 uncultured Chitinophagales bacterium | reverse complement strand
GTCCTGATCCATGTAATGCTGTGACAGGCTGTACCGATGCTGCGGCTTGTAACTATGATGCAAATGCAAACTGTAACGATTCTTCTTGTGAATTTGAATCTTGTGCAAACGGTGGTTTAGAAACACTTGTTTTCTTTGATGAGAATAACAATGGAACATTCGACGGAAACGATGAGCCAATTGCTGGTGCAACTGTTTTGATTACAGGTGCTGGTGAGGATGGTGTTCTTGGAACTGCAGATGATACAAACGCTGTTGCTTCAACTGATGTTAATGGAAGAATTGGTGTAAGTGATCTTCCTCCAGGAGACTATTCAATAACTGTATATTTACCTGCTGGTTATGTATTCATTGATGGAACAAATTCTGCGAGTTATTCTACCAGCGTTACTGCAGGGCTTGTAACTGAATTTGGAACCAATGGGGAACAAATTCCTGTTGTTGCTCCGGCTGTAAGTTGTGAAGATTTCGTTGCAGTTGGTGAAGTAGTTTGTGGTGACAATTCAGATTACCAATTGGTTATTACACACATAGGTGGAACGCCTGGTAGCAATGGATATACTGTAACCAATAATGCTACAGGAGAGTCTGTCGTTAATAACTTTTCGAACAACTCGATCTTAGGACCATTTGATGCTGGAACAGGATATGACTACACAGTTTCTGTATCTGACAATCCAGAATGTACTGCTGATATTGCTTCTCAAAACATTGATTGCTCAACTACTGAAGTTGAATTGTTAAGCTTTGACGGTAAAGTGCTAGAAGCAAGTAATCTATTGTACTGGACTACGGCGAGTGAGCAGGATGCAGATTATTTCATTCTTGAAAAATCAAGCAATGGTACTCGTTTTGACGAAGTAGCTACAATTAATGCAGCTGGTAACAGCAATGTTCAGCAACATTATGAATACAATGATTCAGCAATTACTCCTGGTGTTGTTTACTACCGTTTGGTAGAAGTTGACATCAATGGAGAAGCTAGAGTTGTATCTCAGGTTGTAAGCTTGGTTCGTGACAGCCAGCCGTTTGGTATAATTGGCGCTGCGCCAATTCCATCATCTAGCTTTGTTGCTGTAAACTACCAATCTCCAGTTGAAGGAATTGTTAACATGAAAGTGTACGATGTTGCTGGTAAATTAATCTTTAACGCTGATTTAGAGGCTCTTGAGGGTCAAAACCAGATTAAGATTGATGTTAGTCAATATGCTGCTGGAACTTACTTTGTAAACATGGTACAAGGTGATGAGCAGCAAACGATTAGAATTATGAGAGACTAGTAAGTCTTTAATATAAAATGCTTTTAATCCCCCCAGCGCCAAAGGCGCTGGGGGGATTTTTTTTTGCATTTTTCTAAGCATTGGTCAAATCGCATAAACCTACTTTTTGCAAATTTTACTAAAAAAGAAGCGCCTTGGTAAATTTCAATAAGATCAGCCCATTTAGAAAAACTAAACAATAATTCAAATATTGAGACAGTTTATAGCCTAATCTGTAATCAATGTAAGTACTCAATTTTACCTAACAAAAGGGCCTGTATGCTTAGTACTTTCCACTTTTAAAAAATTAGCTTATGAATCATTTATTTGAATTTGAAATTGTAAAAGAAATTATGAAATGGCAAGTGGATTTGTTGCCATTGTTTATCCCCGTCTTATTTTTATTCGTTTTCCTTGAGTGGAGAAAAACCCGTAAAAAGCAAAAGGGCACTTTTAAATTTGAAAGCACCGTCCTCAATATTTCTTTTGGACTTATTGAAAGAGTCTTTGAAGTCTATTTCTTCTTTGGAGTTTTTCTGGCTTACAAGTTCGTAGAACAGAATTTTGGATTGCTTGAAATTTCCCTTAGCAGCATACCGATGTGGATTGTCTGTATGTTCGCCTTAGATTTTGTAATCTATTGGTATCACAGAACGGGACATACAGTGAGTTTCTTTTGGGCGGCTCATGTGGTCCATCATCAATGCGAAGAGTTTAATTTGACGGTTGCTTTCCGAAATGGAATATTCCCTCATATTTTCAGATCTTTCTACATCTTGGTTTTACCATTTTTGGGTTTCCCTGCAGAAATGATTTTGGTCTGCCTGGGAATATCTGGATTGTGGCAGTTTTTTATACACACCACCACAGTTAACAAGATGGGTGTGTTGGAAAATTTCATGATGACTCCTTCTTTACACCGAGTACACCATGCATCAAATGAAAAGTATTTAGATAAAAACTTTGGTGGGATGTTTATAATTTGGGATAGGTTGTTAGGGACTTATCAGATAGAGGAGGAGCCGGTCCAATTTGGGATCGTCAAGCCTGTGAATACTTTCAGTTTATGGAAAGCTTACACACATGTTTGGGAAGATTTATTTTATGCCGCGAAGGAAAGAAAGTCAATAAAAGAATTCATGCAAGTTTGGTTTGGAAAACCAGCTGATGTTTATGAAAAATTTGTAAATAAAACTTCTATTAATGACAGACCAAGTCATTTGAAACTCCCCAAAAGAGTTGTCTATTATTTGATCAGCCAAATGATGATTACGATTTCAGGTATGGTTGTCCTTTTAGTCTATAAAGAAATGTTACCGGAATGGATTTTCATTGCCATTGCATTGATGGTTGTCTTTTCTTCTTTTTCCTTTTGTTTTTTATTGGAAGGAAAAAAATGGACCTTCGAATTGGAACGAGTTAGACTGATTGTTTTATGTGGAATTTTATGTGCAATTTCTGGATCAATTTTGATGAATTGGATTTGCGCCATCACCGTTTTCTATTTGATTTGGATGGAGCTTATTGAAATGAAATTTCAATCAAAGCATAAACTGAAAAGTTGAACCCAAATAGGTTTTAGAAATCAAACAAAAGATAATCTGAAAGGATGATGTTTTTTTCAATGATTGATCTTGAGGGAAAGTGAAATTTAGCGAAACGAAATTTTGGAAAAAGGGTAGGCTAAGAAGAAGATTTTAGAAGGAATTTTAGTTTTGGTTGTTGTGAATTTTTATAGGGCTGTCTAAACCGACAGCCCCATAAAAATATTGTTTTTCATTGTTGCTTTCTTACTGTTTTACTGTTTGTTACTGTTTTTCGAAAGTAATGTCCCCAGTCGTCGTTACTAAGACTTCAATTCCTTGTTGCAATTGAACTTTTGAGCCAGTGAAAGAAATCTTTAAGCTTGTCTCTGTTAACTCAGTAACCTCGGAACTACCCGTTCCAGAATCAACACTTTGGTTGGTTCCATTAACAGAAGCTTCGTCTGCGTTAAATGAAATACCTTCAAGCATCCCTTCATCGTATTCCCAGTCCCCACTTGTATTAACATCGTTTAATGCTACTACTTGATCGAAAGTAATTCCTTCTGAAACTACTTCATTGTCAATTATAACATCTGGAGTAGTCGTCGTCAAAGTAACATTGTATCCTCCAGAGGTGGTGAAGGTTTGAGGATTGTCGGCTAGTTCCATTGTATAAGTTATATCACTTGCGACTCCAGTAAACACCGTTGTTAATGTCAAGCCATCATACTCACTTGTTCCCGACCCGTCATAGGTGAATTCGGTCATTTCCCATGTACCAACCAACATATTGGTTTCTGGATCATTGTTTGTCTCGAGACCAGCCTCCTCATCTGAACAAGCTGTAAAGACCACAATCATCATCAGGAATAAAAAATTCAATTTAATTTTCATCGTTTTTGTATTTTTAATTGATTTTTGGATAAAATCATCCGTATTTTAAGCAAAGCTAGATACAATATTTTACAATTGAACATTAGATTTTAAATAAAATTTTATTTATTATAAAAATGGAAAAGGGCTTTCGAATTCACAAGAAGATTGGCTTAATCATTGGTCCAATTCTTTTTATTATAATGTACAATCTTCCTTTCATTATTATCGGTCCGGAAGCTGATAAAGTGCTTGCTGTCACAGCGTGGATGATTGCTTGGTGGATTACCGAAGCTGTTTCTATTTCTGTCACAGCTTTAATCCCCATTTGTATTTTTCCATTGTTTCAAATGATGGATATCAAAACAGTTGCTGCTAATTATGGCAGCCCCATAGTCTTTCTTTTCTTCGGTGGTTTTGTTATGGCATTGGCTTTAGAAAAGGTCGGGCTTCATAAAAGGATTGCTTTGAATATTGTTAAAATCACAGGAACAAGTCCCAATAGGGTCATTCTTGGATTTATGTTGGCGACAGCATTTTTAAGCATGTGGATCAGCAACACCGCCACTACAGTTGTTATGTTGCCAATTGCTTTGTCAGTTATAGATTTATTAATAAATGACGAGGATGGCTTTTCCAAAGGAGATAAAAATTTTGCTTTAAGTCTCATGCTTGGAATTGCCTATGCAGCTAATGTTGGTGGAATTGCAACCATCATCGGAACGCCACCTAATACGGTATTGGTCGGCTTCGTCGAACAAGAGTACAACATTCAAATATCTTTTTTGAAATGGATGATGATGGGTTTGCCATTTAGCTGCATTATGATTGGTGTGATTTATTTTGTTTTGGTGAAATTTGTTTACCCCAATAATCTATCAGTCCTCAATGATTCTAAAAACATTATCAACGATGAGTTAAAAAAACTAGGGCCAATAAAAGGAACAGAGTTGAGAGTGTTGTTGATTTTTGGAATAACGATATTCCTTTGGATAAGTCGTTCCTATATAAACGATTTTATTCCTTCGATAAAATTAACAGATGCAGGAATCAGTATGCTTGCTGCTTTCTCTTTGTTTACCATTCCATTCAAATTTAACAAAGGGGAATTCAGTTTGAAATGGGAGGATACGAAAAAATTACCATGGGGAATATTGATTTTATTCGGTGGAGGATTGGCTTTGGCAAGTGCCTTATCTGGAGCAGGAGTCATTGATTTTATTGGTGAAATGGTGGCTTCTAATAATGCATATTCTGCCTTTTTAATTGGTTCAATGCTAATATTGATCATGCTGTTTATGACTGAGTTGATGAGCAATGTGGCCCTAGTGGCAATTTTTGCTCCAGTAGTCGCAGGCATAGCCATTGGTTTAGATCAAGAAGTCTTGTACTTACTAATTCCAGTTACCATGGCCTCTAGTTGTGCCTTTATGTTGCCAATGGCGACACCCCCAAATGCCATTGTTTTTGCAAGTGGATACATCAGTGTTCATGAAATGGCAAAAGGCGGAATAGTCTTGAACCTCATTTCAGTCTTAATCATCATTCTGTTTGCAGCCTTTGTTGTGCCCAATTTATGGTAAAGACGCATTGAATGCCTCCTACGATTGCGTCTCTATAAAATGGCTTTTATTTTATTCACAAATTCTTCTGCCTCGTCTACATAAATGGCCAATGAATTGAATGCTTTGGTCAAACCATAAATCTTTTGAATTTCATGCTTGCTGTTTAAATGCAGAATAATGTTGTGATTGTCCAACATTCCAAATGGAGAAAACTGAGTGATGCTGTTATCAGATGGCAAAGACTTCTTGCACAATTCGATTGCCTTTATTTCTTGAAAGGCTACAGATGTTTGACAGAAAAAACCATATTTAAAAACAATTTTTTGATGGGTGAAATCTATTTTAATTGGTCGCATATTCATTGAGCGAAGTAAAGCGATGATTTGAATTGCTGTGTAAAATCCAAGGCCTGTAAGAACCCAAGCGACAGTACCATTCCACTTGTCAACCAAAATATGTACAATGCCAGTTTCTATAAACACGAGGCCTATAAAGACGCCAATGACTGTTCTAATGCCATTCTTTTTGTAATAACTGAATTCATTTTCATTGAGGCAAACATTCTTTTTGGCAAAGAATAGATAATAGAATAGGGCTATTTCAGTGGCAAGAACTTTTCCTGCTCTTGATGGAAGAACTTTAGCACAAGCAATATTTAAAGCATCGAAGAAGTCTAAAGTGTTGTCTTTTTTGATCTTAAATTCCTGAATAATACTTCTAGCTTGAAAAACCAGGTAGGAGAGTAAAATCAATTCTAGAACAGGAAGTATAAAAACTTTCACAGAGCTTAAAAAAGACTGATGCTCAGCTGGAATGACCAAGCTCGCAGTGATCATCCCAATGATACTTAATGAAACAACAGTAATTTTAGGGATGTCCTTTCTTTTCCTGATTAATAGAAAATACACGAAGGGGATCGTAAGAATGAAATCCAGGCTAATCGCCCATGCAAGACTTGAAGGATTCTGTTGGAAAACAGGCAAAAACAAAAGTAGAATCAAAGAAAGAAACATTAAAGTTGGAATGCCAAAAATTAGCGATCTAACATTTAATAACTTTTCCATTTTGCTCTATTTTAAGTTCAAAGAAACATCTTTTAATCCTTAGTTATAAAACAATGTTTAATTCATATTGGTTTCATAAATCTGGTATGACTAGACATTTTCTTAAATCAAAAATAGCATTCTTTTGGTTTTATGACACTTACTTTTGGTCTGCTGACGTTTACTTTTGGTCTTATGACGCTTACTTTTGGTCTGCTGACGCTTACTTTTGGTTCTATGATGCTTACTTTTGGTCTTATGACCAAAAGCATTGCTTAATTAATGATGTCCCATAAACTAAGCATTTTTGCTTCGTTTCATAAAAGTTCACCCGATCCTTTGGTGAAAAGATCAAAGGAAAGCCATGATTTGTCCAGTACTCAAAAGTCTGTTAAAATTTTTCAATGCTCGCATCTTTAAAGATCGATTTATAATCATCAGGAAGGCCAGTTTTTAGAAGTCTTCCCTCTGATATTTCAGGGTAAATTTCATCATATCTCTGGATTTTATTGACCTCTGTTCTCTGCTTGATATGAGTTCTATTCACATCATCTGGATTCGACAAACCAGCTGCAGCAATCAATTCCAAGAAACTGTGAACTGTTTCATGATGAAAGTTGGCGACTCTAGCCCTTTTATCTGTGACAACCAATCCTGCCATCAATTCATCATCTTGTGTTGCTACACCTGAAGGGCAATGGTTCGTGTTGCACATTCTGGCCTGAATGCAACCCACTGCCATCATCATTGCTCTGGCACTGTAACAGGCATCGGCACCCAAAGCAAAAGCTCTGAACATGTCAAATCCCGTTATTATTTTACCAGAAGCCAACAACTTTATGTCTCTTTTTAAACCCATTCCAACCAAGGCATCGTAAGCAAAAGCCAATCCGTCTCTAAAAGGCATTCCAACCGAATCAGAAAACTCTAAAGGAGCTGCACCAGTTCCACCTTCACCGCCGTCTATCGCAATAAAGTCTGGCTTTATTCCAGTTTCTATCATCGCCAAACAAATAGAAATGAATTCACTTTTTCTACCGATGCATAGTTTGAAACCAACTGGTCTTCCACCAGAAAGGTCCCTCAATTGCTTGATTAGTTTTAGCAAACCTACTGGAGTTGAAAATGCTTTGTGATAGGGTGGGGACAATACATCTGTTCCGGGCTTCACTCCACGAATTTTTCCGATTTCTTCTGTGTTTTTCTTAGCGGGTAAAATACCTCCATGGCCAGGTTTGGCTCCTTGAGACAACTTCAATTCAATCATTTTAACTTGCTCTGGTTCAACGGTTTTGGCAAACTTGTCAGGATCAAATCCACCATCTTCCGCACGACAACCAAAGTAGCCAGTTCCAATTTGATAAATCAAATCTCCTCCTTGATTTAAATGGTATGGACTAATTCCACCTTCTCCAGTATTGTGTGCGAATTTTCCGATTTTAGCACCTCCATTCAAGGCCATGACCGCATTTTTACTAAGTGAACCAAAGCTCATTGCAGAAACATTGTAAAGACTGGCCTTGTAGGGCTTCAAACAGTCGGGACCACCTATCGTAACTGTTGGATGTGTATCCAAATCGTCCATGCTCTTTGCCGCAATTGAATGGCTGATCCATTCATAGCCAACTTCGTACAGGTTTTCTTGTGTTCCAAACGGAGTGGTAGAGGTTTCTTTTTTGGCACGGGAATAAACAATGGAACGATCGTTTCTATTAAAGGGTCTGCCATCTATATTAGATTCAATGAAATATTGTTGTACTCCTGGGCGAATTTCTTCCATCACATAGCGCAATCTGCCCAAAACGGGGTAATTTCTACGGATGGTTTGCTTCTTTTGAAAGGCATCAATAAATCCTATGAATATAATAGGAAGGAGCACTACAAACAGTAGCAAAACAGGCCACCAGAAAAAGCCCATTATTGAAACAGCAGCAACTATCAAAAAGCTACCAATGAAAAATTCATTTCTCATAAACGATTTTTTAGATTAAATCTGTTGCTTGAAATTAATAAAATTCTTGGTAGACTAAGAGCCTTGTGAAACTTTTTAAAGCACATAGTTCATAAAGCTCACATAGTATTTGTTCTCTGTGGTCTATGATTTCAAGGAGGTTTTAGGTAATCGAACACGATTAATTGACGAACTCAAACCATATTTCGGGAGCAAATCAGCCCCTTGTAAAAACCCATTCTTTCTCACCAGACAATTCCTTGTTGAAAATATAACCATCCGTGTCAAAAGCTTTGATGTCTTCGATTGACTTTATTTTATTCTTAACAATGAATGCGGTCATTGAGCCTCTGGCCTTTTTAGCGAAAAAGGAGATGACTTTGTATTGACCGTTTTTGTTGTCTTTGAAATTTGGAGTGATGATTTCAGCATCCAGTTTTTTTGGCTTAATGGATTTGAAGTATTCATTGGAGGCCAAATTGATCAAGTATTTGTTTTTCTCATTGGCAAATTCTTCATTGAGGGCGTCGGTAATTTTATCATTCCAGAATTGATAGAGATTTTTTACTTTAGTACTGTAATTCAATTTGGTTCCCATTTCTAAACGATAGGCTTGCATCAAATCAAGCGGTTTTAAAAGACCATAAAGTCCTGATAAAATTCTTAAATGTTTTTGTGCAAAGGTGAAATCTGTCTTTTTAAAAGACGGAGCATCCAAGCCGATGTAAACATCTCCTTTAAATGTTTGAATGGCAGGTCTTGCATTGTCAGTATTGAAAGGTAGATTCCAGTTTTGATATCTTTCATGGTTCAATTCAACCAATTGAGGACTGATGCCCATGAGCTTAGATAACTTTGGCCGACTTAATTTTCTTAGTTTACCTATCAGTTGTTCTGCCTCCTTTAAAAAGATGGAATCTGAATGTTCTTTGGTTTTGAGTGGGCTTTCAAAATCCAGGGTTTTGGCTGGTGATATAACAATCTTCATAGGTCGCTTATTTTGGCATTACATATGGGTAATAGATTGAGTAAAAGATTTGCTCAAATCAAAAAAATGCTTTCTATTGGTCTTATGATCAAAGGAAAGCCATGATTTATCTATTACTCAAAATTCAAACTTATCTAATAACAACAATTTTCCGGTTAAATGTTTTTATGTCGGTAAGAATTTCTGCAAAATAAGTTCCTGGTTTGAAATTATTCAAATTAATCCAATGATTTTTCCCCATTTCAAAAGCTACTTGCTTTAACACTGTTCCTTCGGCATTTCTGATTCTGATGATCTGCATTGGAGTAGAGCATTGGAAATGAACGAATTGTTGTGCAGGGTTTGGATAAATTGAAAGGATTGTGGATTCTTGTAAAATCTGAAGAGCCGTCACGTTGGTGTCAGTCATTATGGTATCGACCATCATTGTGTCTATTGCCATTGTATCGATCGGGCAATCTATTGTGCAGGCTTTGAGATATATTTCACGAAAGAGAAAGTTATCATCTTCGCATTTTTCGTTTTGTTCATTTAGAAAATCCAGGTAAATCGTAAATTTACTTTCCCCCTCAAACCGGTTGGATGCCGGCAGTGGGATGCTTCTTTGGTAGCTTTCAAGATCAATGCTTGGAGTGATTAAATCCGACCAAACCAATTGTTCATTGCCAAGAGAATCAGTTTGGTAAAGACCAACGCTGATCGGATTGCTTAAGCCTTTGCCCATGTTTTGAGCACTGAAGCTGATGTTGATATTTTCTGTTTCATAACTTAAAGTATCTGGACCTATTTCAAAAGTATTGCTTGGCATGAATAATTCAGCCTGATCCCATTGGTACAGCTTCACAGCTGGATCACCGACATATACAAACTCTGTGCAGACCTTTCGTATGCCATCGTCATTCGGAATGTATAAATCATGAACGGTTTGTTGAATGGATTTTGCAATGGACTCTCCATAATGAACATCCATTAAATTTTCTAGTAAATTGGTACTGAATAGGTCAACATAAAGTGCGCTGCTCAAAGCAGTGGAAGCCAAAAAGCCAATGGCTCCAGCTTCAGGCGCCAGCACATAATCTTCAACCATGGTTTCATTGCCAGGGGTTTGATGAATTTGACCAACAGAACAGGCATTGGATAAAATAAACGGATATTTACCTTGATTGGAGTAAACACTTGGATCTGGATTGATGTCAAACTGCCAGTAATTGCCAATTCCATGCCCGAAATAATTGATCAAATTGATTCCATTTTCCATTTCATCCGTGAACTGTGGGGAAGGGTAAAATGTTTCTTCTTGACCCAAGTCTGGTTGACCATAATCATCATTCAAGGTATTGCTGAGGATCATTTCCGCTGGAGGGTTTTGAATCAGTGGAATGTATTCATCCAAATTGTCTTGAAATGAAACAGTTTGATCTGCTCCCCAACCTTTGGCGATGTGCAAAGCTGATCGCATCCACCTTCTCGATTCTGGATCACAAGCAGCATCGTTAAATACTTGTTCGTATTCTTTTAGTTTATTGAAATAGGCAATGAGCTGATCAACACTTTGCACAGGTAAACGCCCGGTTGCCAATCGAGGTCTATAATCTGTCGAATTGGGACTGCTCAGAATACAATCGGATGGAACGTTGCCAAATGACGGAACCAAACATTGTTCTTTTAATTCTGGTAAGAATCGATAAGCATCATAGGAAATAGATTTTCCAACCAGCAATAAATATTCTGGTTCAATATCCCATTCTTCAATGGCCATTGACAAGAAGTTCTTTATGGCAAGCGGATGCTTGTCTATTCCCCAAGCGAATTGGTCATACATTTCATTAATGGAAAAAACTTTTGCTTTGTGATTTCCACCTAAGTCAGAACTTCTGTAAGCTGCATATCCTTTTAATACATCTGATTGATCATTGATTAGGCCATCTTCAGAAAGTATGATGAAATCGGCTTGTTGGTTTTCTAAAAGGAAATTGGTGAAATTTATTTTTTCGAAAGTTTCAATGTTGAGCAATTCCTCTTCTGTGTTGCAAAGGTAAAATTGGCGTTCAAAGTCCAATCCATTGAGTTCCGCCGGAAGATGAAATTGCAATAGATTGTTTTCAATTGTAGGAATGATTCTCTTCTTTGAGTCTAGATTATACAAGACGAGGTTTCCATCCTGATTGAAGTTTTCGATTTCAATGTATCTGTCTTCCATTAAGTCAAGATCAAACAAGAAGGAACTTTGATTTTCAAAATTGAAAGTTCTCGGATATTTGATATAAACATAGGCGATGGAAAAAGAAGTATTGTAGCTCCATGCACCAACACTTCCATCGAATCCTTTGTATACTAATCTTGTTTGTGGAATGCCTGAAAAATCTGGTTCTGTTTCCAATTCACTTGGCCTTACATTGAATGAAAAATCAGCGATGCTGTAGCGATTAAATTTATCGTGAATGTATGCTTGTTCATTGATACTAATTTCTATCTCCTTGTCTTTGATCACTCCAATAGAATGATTTCTCCCGACCAGTCTTGAAAAAATTTCGACATTTTCCTCTTCTAATTCTGGTAGGTAAATTTCGGGAGTAGGAACTTTCACGTTAAAATCAAAAGAAGAATTGATTATGGAGGACAACCAGCCTTCTCCAGTTGTAAAGTCTCCAGGGAAACTTTGAGTATTGGCGAATAAATGTGGTTCGCCAGAGTGGAAAGAGGTAAAAAGATTATTTCTTGAAGTGTAATAGAAGAATTCTTCTTTAGATGGAAGCGGACCATCTGTTTCGTTGGAAACGTTGTTTATCCTTAAATGCTCCCCCGTTTGATCAGAAACCAAAAAGTAAACGCGAGCATCATCGAACAGACTTTTTTCTGGATTGGCATGATCAGATTCTTGTTCAAACAACAATTGATCTAATTCTCCATCATTGGGTCTGGCGAAAAATTCTATATAATCACCAGAAGAAAATAAGCCGTCTGTTTTGACAAAGATAGGGATTTGTTTCCCACTCGTAAAAATTTTGAAATCAGCGCCATTTAAATCAATGCCAGCAGTAACAAGACTTTCAAAATCAATTCTAATAAGACCTTGGTAGTCTGATTGGAACTTATAGTAGTCTTTATCATAGTCAATCCATTCGTTCCCCAAATTGGCGAATATGAGAATGGAATTGAACAGTAAAAGAAACAAAGATGATATAGGGAGCTTAAAAATCATGTTCTATTCAGTGATCAAAAGATTGTCGTCTTCAGGGGCTGGTAAAATATTGACAAAAGATACTTCCTTCATCATTTCACCATATTCAGCTTCAATAGCAGTTTTACCCCAATAATTTAGTCTAATGATGTTGTTTTTATTTTCGTCAAAATAGTCGAAGGAATCAAATTCTTGGTAGGAATAGTCCGCTGGATCTATTTCATAACCCGTTTTTTTAGATTCGCGGTAAAATTCCAAATCCTTGTATTTTAAAACTGTTGGTGGATTGAATTTATTGTTGCTGACGTAGGCGTCCATTTTAGAATCAATAGAGTAAATACTAATTGGATTGGTCAATGGGACCATTGCATTTGGAATGGAATGATTCACTTGAATTTGGTATTCCTTGTTGTCCATGTTCAAAATGGCCTTTTTACTCAATTTGCCTTCCATACCACCTTCTGCATTTTTCCAATAGATAAATTTCATTTGATCGACCATCCATGAATGCGTTTTGAATTCAAGCATTGATCCCTTTTCAAGATCTTTTAGTTTGTAATCCATAGGATCAAAAGACACATTCTTAATTTTATCAATGATGCTTTGATCTTTCAATCTGGTCCGATTGGCAGAAATGGGATTTTCTTCTTCGAAGACCATTTGATCTTCTATTTTTTTCAAATGTTTGGAATAACTCCACAAGACAACAGCGAGGGCAAAACCAGCCAGCATCATTAAATAATTACCAGCCAGCATTCCACCGATTCCGCCGATGGCAAACATAGCGGCTGCGATTTGTGCAATAAGATCATAATACCTATTCATACAAAAACTAATTTTTCATTAAAAGCATAGGGGATTGTCGCTCAATTTTACGTGAATTTAGGCAAATTGGCGCAATTTATTAGCGATAAAAAGTGGATAACGATAAAAAACTCAACAAACATGGTTCTGATGGCCATTTTTTTACGCTTAAGCGAAGAAAAATGATTGTAAAATATTCATTTCCTAGTATATAGAATTGAAAATCAATGCTACAATACTATTTGAGACGAAAAAACAATTGGACAAACAATTGGTCAAAAAATGGGAGAAACAAATGAAAAACAATAGGAAAAACAATAGGATTGACTGATTGATTTAAATACAATGTCTAATCAGACGTCACATATTTTTTATTGTCAAGCTATTTTATGCTTTGAAAAACCAATAAACTCCAACTTGAGAATGATTTTGAAATCTTAAGGCGTAAATGCTTTCAAATTGAGGAAGCTATTTGTTTCATAATAACTAGTGAAAAGGTATAAAAATTACCTGATATAAGAAACATGCTTTTTGAAACAATAATCAATTGTAAGCGTAAATTAGGCTAGCATTACCATTTTAAAATTACCACCCAAGAAAAGCTTTATTCATTACCCTTCTTCAATTATTTTTATTGTCAAATTGAATTTATCGGATTAATTTCCGTTGAGATAGATTATATATAAAAGGGAGTTTATTAATGTAGTATTATAACCCATTTTATTGCGCCAAGTGAGAAGCTTCCTTACTACTCGTTTTAAAAGGCCGGACCCTGAAAAGGATTCCGGCTTTTTTTGTTTTACTGCAATGTTTTACTGCAATGTTTTATTGCTATGTTTTACTGCTACGTTTTACTCTTGTGGAATTCGATTGACAGATTACATTTTGGATCAAGCGCAAATTTAGAAATCATACCAGTCTCTCTTTCTTTGCAGCTTTAGGTCTTGCAGCAATGCAGAGTTTGCTCTGATAACAAATTCATACCTTTTCCTGTCTCCTGAAGGTACCCAATTGAAAGCCATATTCCAGCAATGAAGGTCTCTGAATAAATCAACTCTGGTATAGGAGATGTTTTTGTTGACAAAGTCATATCCTGTCCGAATGTTTATTTTCCACTTAGGAGTAAGATTGAAATCAAGGGTGGTATTCAATGTTTGTGTCAGATTGGGAGTAACTTCGCCACCTGAATAAGTTCTGTTTAAATTAAAAACATATTGAAGGCTCAGCTTCCATGGGATTTTAAAATCAATAAAACTGTCGAGATTGTTTAGAACATCTTCTTTTTCGTTTGCATTTCCTCTAGATGTCTTATTGGAAGATTTCTTTTTAGACTTTAATGAGGTATTGATATTCAACCTCATATTGGTCATTCTGGCAAGTCCTCTATTCTCTGTCCATTCAAATTTATCGATGGTTCTTCCTAAATCATTGACAGCATAAGGATTGAAGGTTGTGGAGAAATCAATCTTAATTTTATTGAGAATGGTCGTTCTCGCTGTCATCCTTATGGTACTGAGTTTAAGTGAATCTGCTGCAAAATTGTAAGATCCGCTGATCTTAAAACTTTCCAATATTTTTATTTTTTTCAAATTGCTGCTGGTATCCTTTTTGGATTTGACCTTCATTTCAAGGTTGTTGTCAATGGACAAATTCAAAGAGGAGGTTTTTCCTATTGAGGGGCTACCAAAGATGGATCCTTCATAAATGGAATATTCGTCCAATGTCCCATCCCGATCAGTAGCGACATCCTTATATATTCCATAACGATCTTCACCAAAATCAGGTTTCCAACTGTAAGATAGACTTGGGGACATAACATGCCTTAAGGCTCGAAGCCATCCTTTCTTTAAATTGTACATTCCATAAAGTCTGGTATTGGCAGAAATTGATCCACTGAATTTACGGGTGGTTTTAAATCCATTGTCAATGGTTTCTATAACCTGTCCAGGGATCGTATCAATTTGACTGGGGACTTTACTGGAAACGATTAACACTTCATTTTCTACGTCGAGGGTGTCATATATCGTTGTAAATGTCGTATCGAAGTAATCAGACCCATCCCAGCTTTTATTTACAGCTTCGGAATACCATAATTCTGTGTAGCTGATGCTAGGACTCACGTTGATGTATTTTCCTAAGTTGAAACTTGTGCTAATTGGTATGTCATGCTTGAAGCCGTTTCTCATGTTTTTCAACATTTCATTACTAAAGAATAAACTATCAGCTACCGTTACGGTATTTTTCAAATTACCGCGATAAGTCATTCCTATTTTTTCATACCATTTGGTATCACCCACTTGCTCTTTTCTTTTTAGCGGATAAATTCTTTTCATATTCAAACTCAGGTCAGGAAAGCTAACTGTTACCTGCTCGTTTCGCGTGTTTTGGCTGTGTGTAAAGCCAAAACTCATATTAAAAGGCGTTCCAGGCAGGCTATTAGAATAGTTGATCGAAGAGGCAAGCGTATTGGTCAGATAATCGTTTGTGGTTGTTACAAAGTTTCTGTTGTAAGTACTGGTTCCCAAGTTGACACTGGCCGAAAAGGAGCTGTTCGGATTGGCCTGAGCTGCTTGATTGTGATTCCATGAAATTTTGAAATCACGAGTACTGGCAAATTCTTTTGTTATCTGGTCGCCATTGACTCGTTTTCCAAAGTCGATTCTGAATCCACCGCTGTACTTGTATCTTTTTCTGTATTTACTGGCCAAATTCAATGCCCAAGTTCCCCTAGAGTATAGATCTCCTCTAACCGCCAAATCGATGTAGTCGCTCAAAGCAAAGTAGAAGCCACCACTTCTTAAATAGAAACCTTGTCCAGGAGATCTTCCATAAGTAGGTAAAATTATTCCCGACCTTCTTTCTTCAGTCAAAGGGAAGATCCCAAAAGGCAGAACAAGCGGTGTTGGAATTTCATTAATAATCAGTTTAGCAGGCCCTGTTACAATGACCTCATCTGGAATGATTTTTACTTTTTTTGCCTCGATCCTAAAGTGCGGGTGTTCGTGATTACAACTCGTATAGAAAGTTCGCTCACCGAACAATTCATCGTATTCGTTTTTACGAACTTGCTCGCTTCGAATAAATCCGTCTCCTTCCTTGGTGATTAATTCGGAAAGCTTGCCTTTTTCTGTTTCCAAATTATAGGTCATTTCATCGGCACCAAATTCATCTCCTCCATCCTTGAAATAAGGGCGTCCTTGCTTTTCACCCAAAGAATCAAGCGATCCTGTTGCAAAAACTGTTTTATCACTGTAATTGTATTCAATATAGTCTGCTGAAAGACTGATTTTGCCTTGACTGATTGATCCAGCACCGTATAGGTATATCTTTTCTGCCACTATATCGTAAATGATAGAGTCTCTAGCTGAATATTCTACTTTTTCGTCTAAACCATCACTAGCGATTTCTAGGTCTGGTAAGTTTCGAAAGTTTTTTTGAAGACTGTCCAATAACAAGGAATCCATCGAAAGCGAATCAAGACCGAGAGAATCAAGACCCAGAGAATCTAAAGCGAGGCTGTCTAATTGTGAAACAATATCCGAAGAGTTGGGAAGGCTGTCAACTCTAGCAGCGGAACGATTTCCCCTTTGACTGATCGTATTGTCAGGATTATCGTTGTCAGGATTATCTTTGTCGCTGTTGCTTTCTTTGTTTATTTGGCTGCTTGGCTGAGTCGTTGGTTTTGGATCATTGGCATCCTGCGCCAAACAATTCAAGCTGAATATTAAACAAAACAGGTATTTTAAATGTCCTAAACTCAAAA
>CALBCY010000299.1 GCA_937927195.1 uncultured Chitinophagales bacterium | reverse complement strand
TTTGGCTTTCATGCCTTTGATTCTGCCCAAAGACATTAGGAACAAAGAACATTAAAAGAAGAAAAAACGAACTTAAAAGAAGTCTTTTATTTATGTTGAAATGGTATATTCGCATTTGAAGCGGAAGATAAAATTTTATTTCGAGTCTCAAATTAAGGACGGCGACATTTTATAAAATAAATGATCCCGTGCATTAGATTTCAAACTTGAGTATTTGACATTTTCTCAAATCAAAAAATAGCTTTATTTTGGTCTTATGACGTTTACTTTTGGTCTTATGACGCTTGCTTTTGGTCTTGTGACGCTTACTTTTGTTCTTGTGACGCTTACTTTTGGTCTTATGACCAAAAGGGCATTGTTTAAATAATTATGCCCCTTAAATTAAGCATTTTTGCTTCGTTTCATAAGAGTTCACCAAGTCCTTTGGTAACAGCACCAAAGGAAAGTCATGATTTGTCTAGTACTCAAAAAAAATATTAAAAGTAATTTTTGATTCTAATCCTAAGATCTGCTTTTTTACGCAACAGTTGGGCTTGGGTATTAGAATGAAAACACAAAGTTGAATTAATTTAATTGCTATAAAATATTTCACAAATAAACACACAAAAAGGTAAAATTAACTAGTGTTGGTTTTATACCAATGAACACAATTTTAACAGCAAATCACAAATGCCTCCAAGTCAAATAAAATATGATGAAAGTTTAGTGAAAAAGGTCGGTTTTTGGCTGACTCTTTTTTTGAGCCTCAAAATTCTCGGTTATTTCACTATTAGTGAAAACATAGCCCTGACAAGAGTGCTAAAAGTTTTCGTCAGGTTACTGACCTCAGGTGGAATTATTCTTTTGTACCTCAATTTACTTAGGCTAGGGTTTATCGGTTCTTTCAATTACAAGAATTTGATGTCCCCAATTTTGTATTTGTTATATCTGTTTATGGGTTTGGCCTCCTTGCTTTGGACTTCAAGTTTCAGTGTCACGCTTTTGCAGTTGTTTATGACCTTTGAAACAGTTCCCTTTGTCATCATTTTTTTGCTCATCATTTCAATGGTGAATCATTATTACCCGAAAAACAAACTCTACATCAGTTCCATTTTTGCTAGCTCTATCTTTTGGATCATATTCATATTTGTGGTGGGCATGTACGTCAATCCCGATCAGTTTTTCAGATTGACTCATGGTGGTGAAGTTGCTCGACTAGGCGGCTTTATGATGAACCCCAATGAATTGGGCATGCTTGCAGTGGTTGGACTTGCTGGTGTCATTCAAGAAATTTATGAACGGGGGATAAAAGTAAAATGGGCGGCATTCTTTGTTCTATTGTTGTATGGTTTGTTAATGACCCAATCTCGTTCCTCCTTGGGAAGTTTTATATTAATAACCGGATTTTTTATTTTAAAATCAGACAATCTTAAGATCAAATTTGCTGTGGCTGTCATTGGTGTATTGGTAGCGCCGGTATTGGTCAATACCATCATTCTAAAGCAAGGCGATTTGCAAGAAGTCTTGAGTATGACAGGAAGAATTCCATTCTGGAAAGCTTTACTGTTAGAAGGTTTTCCTCGCGAGCCTTGGCTGGGTTTTGGTTTCATGCGGATAGACTACACTGACTACTTCTCCAGTGTTCACACCTATGCTGCGAGAATGACTCATAATACATTTATTCAGGTTTTGTTGAATTTGGGCATCATTGGTTTTGGAATAGTTGTCGCACAAATGGCTGCAACAATCCGGGCTGTTTTTATTAGCAAAAACATTGGAATGGTGGTTTTCTTTTGGGCAATTTACATCCCCATTTTTATCAACTCAGTTACTGAGTTCGGAATCTTCGGAGAAAATAATTTCGGTATTTTATTTTATCAATTTTTAATATTCTTGTTTGTTGTTGAATACAATCCTAAACTAAATAGCAAAGAGAAGTTTTGGCAAAAACGTTTGTATCGTTCTTCCGTTTGACAAAAAGGGGCATTTTTTCACTTTATATTATATATCAAACAGATAAAATTAGCATATTTGTAGCCATTCAAATCCAAGGTTTGAAAATCAATTATAGCTAAATGAGTCAAACAGTGTTATACCCAGAAATTAAAATTCTTACAATAAGACAGTTCTTGCTTACTGTTTTTGTTGTTTCAAGTTTACTATTTGTAAATCGCATGGCGTTTTACCAGGGTGAAATCAGAATAGGCGATTTCCTTAAAACGGCCATTCAAGAAACACAAGGACAATTTGTTAAACTCTATTCTACTATACCCGCATTTTCAACCAGTTCTCTAGAGGACAGCTGCACCACCGAAATTGTTCGTGGCCCTTATCTCCAAAATTTGAGAACCCTAAACGCTGACAGTTCCATGTTGGTGATAAAATGGAGGGTAAAGCGAAGTACCGCTTCCAATGGAAACTATAAAGTTATTTACAGTAAGGACAATCAAGTAGTGTTTGAAAGTTCATTAGAACAGGGAAACCTGCAAGCTGTTGACAGTGCTTTTTATGAAATATTTAATGCTGGAGTTTATGTTCTGTTCGACGCCACTGATTACACAGATGTTCATACCAACTTTAGTCCGAATACAAAATATGAATATCAAATTGTTTCCCAGGAATGTGAAGGTTTAGAAGACTGTCCTGAAGTGAAAGGAGCTTTTGTAACGCCACCTATCGATGGGTCTCCAATTTCTCCAAATGATAAAGTTAAAGTTTGGGCAATGGGAGATGCTGGTTCCCCGTATGGAAACAATCTAACCCAAATGAAATGGGCTTATCTTAATTTTAGTGGTGAAATTTCAGATTTGGGTGCGGATCAAGATACAGCTGAACTTTACGAAGAAACGGATTTAATCCTTAACCTCGGCGATAATGCCTATGGCTTTGGAGTCGAATTGGAGGACATCGGTGGG
Organism: uncultured Chitinophagales bacterium; assembly: GCA_937927195.1. GTDB lineage: Bacteria > Bacteroidota > Bacteroidia > Chitinophagales > UBA2359 > JAHDGP01. The sequence continues at coordinate 6,452 of CALBCY010000299.1, read as the reverse complement.
GACGGCTCTGATTTACAAATGGAACTGGCTTGGTTCAATCCTTTTGAACACATTATAAAATACCTTCCCCTTTATCCAACAAGTGGGAACCATGATATTTTCCCAAATGAAGCAACTTATGAATACGCTTTTGACCTGCCAACAAATACTGGTGGTCCCAATCATCCGTCTGGAACAGAATTGTACTATTCTTACAATTATGCCAACATTCATTTTGTCAGCATAAATTCTCAAAGCTATTGGGCCGATGTTGATTCAATGGCACTGTGGTTGGAACACGATTTAGAACACAATCGGGATGCTCGATGGACCATTGTATACATGCACGTTCCTGTGTTTACAGCGGGTTCCAGATTTCAAAGAAACACGACAGCCGCGCCAGTGGATGGAGCCATGGTTTTGATGATGAGAGACATCCTGCCAGTAATCGATCGCTATGAAGTAGATTTGCTTTTAAGTGGCCACAATCATTTCTATGAGCGTTCTTACTTAGTAGATTCTACCAGTTTGAGAGTAGATTCACAAGCCATTGATTTGGATGCGAGCGATTCTTGGATTTGTGATTATTACAACAATGTCAAAATAATAGATCAATCCGAAAACGATGTATACGTAAAAGATAGTTTAACAAATGGAGGAACAGTATTCGTTACTTGTGGTTCTTCTAGTAAAACGGAAGGGGTCTATTGCAATGGTTTAGATACCACAGACGGCTACAGAATTAGCCAAGAAAATTTCTTCAACCATCCAATAATGGTTCCAATTTCTCCATTCCATTCTGGCCCCAATTTTGAAAATGCCAATGAAGAAGATGCTGTCTATTGTGACAGTTTACTTTATACCTGCACCAACCACGGCAGAGGATCATTAGATATTGGTTCCATGCAACTCGTGATCTCCAATGACAGTTTATCTGGCTATTTCATCGGAGTTGAAAAAAATGAATTTGGTTTATATGAAGGCCACAAAGTAATGGATAGTTTTACCATCGTTAAAAACTATGCATGGCCGATAGACACAATGAACATTGATACGATGAATATAGATACGATGAACATTGACACAATGAACATTGATACAATGGATGTCGATACGATGGAGCTTGATACCACAGGAAGCGGTTTGTTAGGCCCGACTCCGGGTGAAATGCTTGTGGTTTATCCAAACCCTGCGCGGTCCACAGTAACCGTCAGATCTCCTGTCCTGGGAGCTGGGACATTGAAAATATATTCGCTAGATAAAAGTTTTTTGCAAATTTTTTCAATGAACGGTGCTCAACAAGTGGTCGATGTATCCAGCTATCCAATTGGATTGTATTTTTTCCTTTTTGAAAATTCTGATGGTGAAATAATTGCCAGCCAAAGGGTGGTGAAATTTTAAAGCATTTGGGCGCTAACTAGCTTGCTTACTTGCCTTTATACTATTTGGCATACAGTTTTGCCGATGGAATGTAAACATTAGTCCATGGCTTGAATTCTAATTTTATCTCCTCAATTGTTGGTGTTGATCAGCTCCTGATTTAGCATTGAAATCTTCCATGAAACCTTGTATCTAGGTCAAATCAGTCTAGCCCTATTGATAATTTCATTAAAATAGACTAATTTGGCCTCAGGAATCTTCTTACCTGTAAACATTTTATTATGATACATCTTAGATCCTGGAATTTACATTCCGAAGAAGGTTTCTGTGCACCTATTCTATCAAAAGCAGTTTTATTAGTTTCCCTTTTCATTTTTTTGCTACTTGAAATACCGCTCTTAGCCCAAGATTTTAATTTTACGCTGGTTGAAGATACCTTTGGTTTGCAATCGAATGATCAATACATCTTTCCGGAACTTTTAGATCTGGACAATGACGGTGACTTGGATATGTTCACTGGCGGTCAATTTTCTCCTTTCTCCAATATCTATGACCGATACAAATATTACGAAAATATCGGGACTCCATCTGAGCCAGATTTTTCATCAGAACCAATTATTGATCCTTTCGGAATTACTCATGTGGGGGATTACAATTCCCTGAGCCATGGAGATATTGACAATGATGGTGACTTTGATATTATAACCACAGATGACGTATTAGGCGATCTGCCAACGGATGAAACCACGATTAGATTTTATGAAAATATCGGAACTGCCGAGGAGCCACTTTTTGCAAGTCCTGTGAACAATCCCTTTGGTTTCACAACGGAAGGTTTTTTCTTCTCGAATATTGAAATGCTTGATTTGGACAGTGATGGTGATTTAGACTTTTTACAAGTGTTAATTAAACACATTCCAAATTCTTTTGGCGAAGAATACTTCTTATACTATATTCAGAATATTAGTGAGGGAGACTCTTTACAATTTGCAGAACCAATCTTATTGATTTCGTCCTTAACCATAAGTATTGGTTCCTATTGCGTTAATTCTGGGGATTTTGATTTTGACGGTGACCCAGATATTTTGTTGGGTACTGTAGGCTCTGCCGATTTGCTTTACATAGAGAATCTCACAGAACCTGGTGGTGTATTAAATATTGCAGATCCATTAGTGAATCCATTTGGCCTTCCAAGTTCTTATAATTATGTGGCTATAGATGTTGTCGATATTGACAATGATGGCGATCAAGATTTAGTGAGGCACACTGCACAAAGTTTTTTTGGAGAAGATCACTTATTTGAATTTTACATCAACGAAGACAATAGAAATCTTCCACCTACCTCAGAAAATCTAACAATTACAGTTTACGAGGACAGTCTCTATAATTTTACTGAAATAAGCTTTCCGTTTGATGATTTGAATGGAATAGATGAATTGAGTGGAGTCTTGATCACTTCTTTACCTACGAATGGCGAACTGAAACTAGATGCTCTTTTATTAGACGAAAACTTTCCACTGGAAATCTCTGATTTGCCAAACCTGAGCTATTTATCAGATGAAAATCTATACGGGACTGCTTTAGATTCTTTAAGATTTAAGGTTTACGATGGCGAAGTATTTAGCGAGTTATCGTACAAAATTTTGATTGATGTTTTACCAACCAATGACGCTCCAAGCCTTTCTTTGTCTTCTGAAGCGATTTGTCCCGATTGGAATGATCTCTCGTTTCACCTTACTGATTTCGGAGATATAGACGGTGATGAATTAAGTTTTTCGATGTCAAGCGATGATCCATTGATAGAATCAGGTGGCATATTATATGTCGGCGGAGATTCAGCTCTTTTGATTTTCAATCCTATCGAGGAAGCGGAAGGCATTGCGAGCATCCCAATAAATTTAAGTGATGGTTTTGAAACAGTGAGCAAAACCATTAATATAGACTTTTCCTGTTCGATAAATAATGTAGGACTCAACAACTCAATTGACCAAGAAGCCATCAGTATGTATCCCAACCCTGCTTCGGAAAAAGTTTATCTAAATTGGCAGAAAGTCTCATCTGCTAAAAGTAGAATAGAACTGTTTGATTTGCAATCCAGAAAAATTATGGAAGTGGAAGTTTGGCAAGGGAACAAAACTATTCTGGATGTTTCTGATTTGGCCAAGGGACAGTATTTTGTAAAATGGACAAGTGGTCAACAAGTTGCAACAAGGAAACTATTGGTGAAATAAATTTTATAAGTTTCAATAATTTTATTAACAATTAAAGTGGTTTGAGGTTTTCTGATTAAGTTCAGAGATGCTCAAACCACTTTCCGTTTTTAAATGGATTGTGATAGGCTACTGAAATGATTTTTAGTCTATGGCTTTTCTGTAAATCCCAAATAATTTAACCTGAATAGATAAAAGAATTTTTTTATCTATTTGCCTGCCCAACTCCTTTTGAGGTTTTTTTACAGACGCTGGCAAGTGATGAAAATTGTTTGCAATGATCAATTTTAATTGATGATGAATCTTAAATAGAGAGCATTGTTGCTATCTATTTATATTTGTTTTTTGAAATTTAATATCAATTAAATTGTCTTTTTGTTTATTATTATTATATTTATGTAAACAAAGGTAATTGTGCTAATTACCAACCGCTTACGATACCTATAGTTAAGCATTTGTTTATTGTTTATTTAATTAAGGGTAATGGCTGATTGCCAGTTACCAACTGCTTACGATACCTATAGCTAAGCATTTTTTTTTCAATTTTATTTACCATAAATTCTATTTTTTTTAAGATCATAAGTCTGTTAAATCGACTTGTCATTTATTATTAAAAATTTTAATATCAATCTTGATAGATTTGGTTGCTAGAATTTTATTGCATCAAGTGTAAATATGTCTTTGCCTTTTGTAATTGAAATTTCAGGATCAAATTCTATGATTTTGATAGCAGGGATTATATTGCACCAAGTGTATTTCTTGCTTCTTATAATTCTAGTATTACTGAATTTGCATTATTGGTATTATTGAAAATCTGACTGAAAATTAAATTTAAATTTTCTTAACAGGATAGGTTTAACTATTACTCAAATATTTTGATTTGAAAAATATCTTAGTCATTGAAGAATCAAATTTTATTCTTCTTTAAAAGACAAAATGCGAACATAACTTAAAAAAAACGATTTGGGTAGCTACTCGACTACCTGTATCTAATTTTTCTTAACATTCTAAATAGTTACCATTATGAGAAGAGTTTTATTATTTTTTATTTTATTGTGCATGCCTTTTGCTATTGCTTCGGCCCAATGTGCAATAAACGCAGGGGGGGATCAGTTTCTCTGTGAAGATGAAATTTGTTTTGTATTAGATGGAACTTTGACATTGATTGATCCAGGTTCCAGTAATTGGGATGGCCCTCCAGGTTTTACCATAACTGCCCCAACTGATGCTGACCCTACAGTTTGTCCAACTAGTGGGGATTTATTGCCAGGTTCTTATGAATTTGTTCTCACTGCTACCTGTGGTGGACAATTGTTGACAAGTATAACTACGGTTTTTGTTACTGGTGTAGTAGTGCCGCCCTCCATCTCTTGGCCAGGAATGCCTGGCGCTGTTTGTGAGACTGTGATCGTTACAGGTACGCCACCTAATCTTGCAAATGGAGAGGCAGCTGAATGGTTTTTTGATATACCAAGTAATACAGATTGGGATATCGATTTTTCAGGGAATGTAGCTGAGATAACGTTAATTGGAGACGTAAATACTTGCCAATCTGTTGAAGTAACCTATACGCTAGATAGTGGTGGTTGCCAAGAAAGTGTTACAGAAACAATTTCATTTGTTGGAGCTGATGAAGAGATTTTTGTTTCTGGAGTTAGTTTTAGTGATGGAGATGATATTTGTGGAAGGAATGTGGACTTTTTTGGAAGTGCAGTTGGCTGTGCTGGTGGGTTTGATTATAGTTGGTCGTCTTCTACTGGAAATTCAGATCCAGTTGAGGTGTCTGCATCTTCAAATGATGATGATACTAGAATGACTTTTGATTTTACCAATTCAGGAAGTGGCTGTTATACTCTTACTTATAATGTAGATGATAATCCTCCTTGTATGGGGGGATCGGCTTCCATGACTTTTTGTATTTGTGTAACGACAATTGATATTGGCAATACCGCTGGTTATTTTGCCTTTTGCGATGGTTTCCCCAATCAAATTCAATTAGAAAATAACAATCCTGGCGTTGCAGCTGGATGTACACTTGGCCCATGGACATCTAACCCTGGTGCACCAGATATTACTATTAATCAAACCACAGGTGTTGCTACTGTTAATAATCAAACCCTTGAAACGTTTTATGTTTCTCAGTCCGTTGATTGTAGTGAGGATTGTGATGACAATACCTCTTGTATTGCATCTTATGGAGCTGTTTATCGCCTAGGGCCACAATTTGATCTGGGAACAAATGAGGTGAATCTGTTGTGTGGTGGTGATCCGCAATTTGTCCCTTTTGAGCATGTTACTTTTACTGGAAATGCTTTTTCAAATGGAATGGAAGCTTGTTTGTTAACCTTTAACGGTAGTCCTGTAAATGATTGTAATTTTAATCCTTCCTTTTTTAATCTATCTCAAGAAGGAATCTATGTATTCGAATTGATTGCTACACTAAGTCATAATGGAGTGACTTGTTCTGATACGACTCAGTTGATTGTAAATGTTGCAACAATTCCTGATCCTAATGCGGGTGACATTGATGATTTTTGTTTAGGTGATACTGTTCCATTACAAGGAAGTAACCCTGGCAATGCAGCTGTTCAAGTTCGTTGGGAACAATTAGATAATAATGCTCCTTTGACTTGGGACCCAGATCAAGATCAAATTGCACCAGATATCACTCCTTCAGAAGTTGGAACTTATTGTTTAGAATATTCTTACAGTAAAACAGCTGATTGCCTACTAACAGACACCTTAAAGTTTGAAGTATTGCCTTGTGATGATTGTGTCGAAACAACAGGAGGAGTTCGTGCAATGAGTTGCAATTTTGATGACGATTGTGAAGAGGAATACAATTTTACGTTGTTTGTTTCAGATCCTGATCAATGCCATGGT
>CALBCY010000298.1 GCA_937927195.1 uncultured Chitinophagales bacterium | reverse complement strand
TTAGATTCAAAATTTTAATAAATATCCAATTATTGATGGCGCATAATTGACTCTTACAATATAAATAAATTAGCTGTAAGAATAATCACAAAGATACCAAAGTATTTGATATTGAATGAGTTCTAAATGGGTCAAATTTGGATGAAATGGGGTTAAACTTTGGTGATTAGACCAAAGTTTAACTAAGAGGACAACAATAAACAACAAGAGATTACACCAAAGTAAAGCAGGATTACCAAGTAGTAAAGCAAAGATAACAACAATTTAAAGCGTGAAACGAGGTATACCAATGGTTAATTTATAAGCTGTTTTAATGCATTTTACATTGTCTTATAGACATTTGCTATTTCTATTAGTCGCATTACTTCATTGTAATTAACCTCAATGATTTTTTCTGTTCTCAGACCAAAATCTGAAGAAAAACCACAACCGCATGAATGGTATTGCCCTATTTTATCGTCTATTTTTTGGGATATAATTTTTCTGTTATAGATGAAAGAAAAGACAGATATTGCTACTGGATTGCATCTTCCAGTTTGCTGATAGCTATTGCACTCATATCGAGAACAAATCAATGTGTCCATTGAGAAATAATAAGCCGTGTAATTGTGATTTAGAATGTTGGGAGTTCCAAGTGTCAATCCTGGATAATTTCCATTAACAATTTTCACCAAAGTGTCGTTTCGATAAAATAGCTCAATATTTGAGTTTGTCGAGTCTGTCGTATGTTTATGTAGCAATAAAGTATCGGCATCTATTTCATCAACCAAATGCCTAATGATTTCAGTTTTTGAACTGTCGGAGATGTTTTCAGGAATAATGTCATTGAAGTGAATTCGATTGGGTTCTTCAATTGTTAAAGAGCCTTGATTATTCAGGTTTCCAGATTTTATTTTGCTCTTTTCAGTTCCTTGGCAGGAAACAAAGATTAGAAGGCAGAATAATATTTGAATTTGTTTTACCATATTTATTTACTGACAAGACAGTATCCAAAAAAATGTAAAATCAATTGACGAGAGAAAACATCCAACAACATACAACATCACAGGGATTTCAACTTATCCCAAATTTTAGGCAAATGTTTCATTATAACCAACTCTTTGGCTTTTTCTCTGGCCTCTATTGCTGGGCTTCCAAAATAGCGTTTTCCTTTTTCGCATTTTGAACCCACGCCAGATTGACCCAAAATGACCACATCATCTTCAATATCAAGATCTTTGTTGATCCCAACCTGTCCCCAGATCGTTACATTGTTTCCAATTCTCGTTTTCCCTGCGATTCCTGTTTGAGCGGCGATCAAGCAATGTTCTCCAATCTCAACTCCATGACCAACATGGACTTGATTGTCAATTTTTGTCCCCTGCCCTATTCTTGTGATCCCAGAGACACCACGATCTATTGTACAGCCTGCACCAATTTCAACATCGTCTTCAATTTTAACAAAACCACAAGAAAGCAAAGGTTGATAAGCTCCTGCTCTTTTTTGATAATAAAATGCATCTGAGCCAATGGTGGTATTGGACTGGACAATGACATTTTCACCAATATCGACCTGGTTGTAGATACTGACATTGGGGTAAATAATGGAATGAGCGCCAATGGTGACATCTGGACCGATGTAGCAATTGGGATAAACAATGGCTGTAGGATGGATTTTGCCAGTTTTTTGAATGGCCTCCTTGTCTGGTTTAGGGTGAAATATTTTAACCAATTTGTTGTAATCCTGAAATGGATCTTCGGAATAGATCAATGATTTGCCTTGTGGATTGTCCACTTCTTTGGAATTGATGAGGACCGCACTTGCAGCGGAGTTCAAGACCTTTTTGTAATATTTGGGATGATCGACAAAAGAGACATCGCCTGGTTCCACTTTATGGATTTCATTTATACCTGAAATCATAAGCGCCTCGTTGCCAATTATTTCAGCTTCCAACAAACGGCCAATTTCACCCAAAGAAATAGATTGATTAAATTTCATATTAAATATTGTCCTTCAAAAATAAGTAATGGTGAATAAATAAGTCCCTTTTTTTATGTTTAATTATTTTTGCTCTTTTCAAGAAAAAAAACGGACTGATAGCAGTGCTGTAAGGAATATTTTTGACCCAGAAAATGAAGAAAAGAATCATCATAAATTGGGAAGTTATTATTTTACAATTACTAAGAAGGACTTTTTGAAAGGCTCCTAAATCTTTCTTTAAGAAGCAATTCAATATGCCTCTTTTAATTTTTTCAAAATTTGTTTCTATCACAATAAAACCTTAAATTGCATTTATACCCCTGACCCGCAATGTTGTTGTTTTATGAAAACGTCTAAATAATCAACACAACAATCTAAGCATCAGGCACTTTTTGAATTCCCTTTGAAATACATTTGAATACCCTTTCTATTTTTCGCTCACTCACTATCTACACCTTATTCTATGAATCCTAAGAAATAACAATCTTTGAAAGGAGATGTTTTTGATTAAGCCTAAATAAACAAACGATGAAATCTTGTTTCCAATTAGTTCTAATTTTATTCATTTTATCCATTTCAATCAACTGTCTTATGGCCCTCGACATGGTATTAGTTGATTCTAATTTGGACTCTCCAGGTTGCATAGATCCAATTGCCTGTAATTATGATCCAGCAGCAGATGTAGATGATGGAAGTTGTGATTATGGAGAAACTGCCTGCCCAGAACCTTGCAATGTAATTTTTGGTTGTACGGATGCTTCAGCCTGTAATTACAATACTTTTGCTACTTGTGATGATGAAAGTTGTTTAGTTGTAACCGATGGATGTCCAGATGGTTGTGATTCAGTTTTTGGTTGCACTGATGCGACATCTTGTAATTTCAATCCTGATGCCAATTGTGATGATGGATCTTGTGACAGTTGGTTACAGAATTGTCCAGAACCATGCAATGTGATTTTAGGTTGCACAAATTATTTATCCTGTAATTTCAACCCTGAAGCCAACTGTGATGATGGATCTTGTGACTATGGTGGAAACCAGGGCTGTGAAGATCCTTGCAATGCAATTCTTGGTTGCACAGATCCTGTGGCCTGTAATTTTAATCCTGATGCGACTTGTGATTCTAGTGGTTTATGTAATTACGGTGTAACAGGTTGCGCCACTCCTTGCGAGACGACAGCACTTGGCTGCACTGATCCCATTGCATGTAACTTCGATCCTGAAGCTATTTGTGAAATTGGAAATTGTTATTATGGAATAGAGATATGTCCAGATCCATGTAATGACATCCCAGGATGTACGAATGAAGCCGCTTGTAACTTTGAACCTGAAGCTAATTGTGACGATGCATCTTGCTTATTTGGTGATGCTTGTGATTCCTGTGGTTGTACAGATCCAATGGCCTGTAATTACAATCCTGATGCCACCTGTGATAATGGAACTTGCGATTGGGGAGGTGTCATTGGTTGCCCAGATCCATGCAATGCAATTATTGGTTGCACTGATCCTATGGCCTGTAACTTTAATATTTCAGCCAACTGTGATAATGGAAATTGCCTTTTACCAAATGACCAATGTTTGGATCCATGTAACTGTCTTCCGGGTTGTGCTGACCCCATAGCAATAAATTATGATCCAACGGCAGAATCTGATGGTGGCCTTTGTCACTATTTGTTATCCTGTAACGATGTCTTTTTTGATTCAGGAGGGCCAAATGAGCCTTATCAAAATTCTGAAACTACACTCTATACAATTTGTCCTCAAAATGAGGATGGAATAGTCATTGTAGACTTCAGTGCTTTTGAAATTCAGGTTACTGAATCAGGTTTGTGCTTTGACAGAATGACCATTTATGATGGACCTGATTTCACTTATCCGATTATTAGCACACCAACTAATACTGAATATTGGTGTTGGGAAAATTCTATAGGAACAGATTTAGCAGACTATGGGCCGATCATTCCGAACAATGAATTTGGCTGTCTAAGTTTTTATTTTGAATCCTATCAAGGAAATCCGCTAGATGGTTGGGAGGCTTCTATTACTTGTGAAAGTTATGATTTAACAGGCATTTCATTTTGGGATCAAAATGAAAATGGAATTTACGATGGGGGCGAAATACTACTGGACAATCAGGCAATGTCTTTAGATCCATTGGGAATTACCAGCTACAGTGATGTTTTTGGCTTGAGCAAATTTATTCTGGCGGAAAATGAAAACTATACATTGAGCATCAATCCCGATCCTATTTGGCAAGTGAATGGTCCCTCCTCTGTTTCATTTCAAACCAATTCGGAAAGTACAGATACCAGTATTTATTTCCCATTGATTCCTGTCGCCAATTTCACCACTTATGATTTAGACATTACTTCGGGAATTACCCGCTGTTTTTGGGATGTGAATTATTGGTTGACTTATACCAATTCGGGAACGACCATTTCAAACGGTTGGCTCAACTTGATTCCAAGTGAATTGACCAGTTTTCAATCGGCTGATCCTGCCGCAGATTCAATTGCGGCCGATGGCACTTTGTATTGGTTTTTTGAAAACTTGGCTCCTACTCAAAGCCATCAGATTAAACTAGGATTTACCATGCCTGAAGTAGATGCCATTGGTGAATTAATTATTTTTGAAGCCAATATTGACAGTTGGGACAATTCTGGAGCTAAGAAAAAAATTCTTTCTTCCGAACTGCTCTGTGCTTATGATCCAAATGACAAACAAGTTGAGCCATTCGGTTATGGTGATGAAAATTACACTTTGTTTGAGGATGTTTTGGACTACACCATTCGCTTTCAGAACACTGGAAATGATACTGCTTTCAACATAGTGGTCAGAGACACCTTGGATGCAAATTTGGATTTAAGCAGCTTTAGTGTCATAGCTTCCAGTCATCAGATGAATACTCTTATAAGAGAAGATAGTCGGATTGTGGAATTTACTTTTGACAATATCTTGTTGGTCGATAGCATAACCAATGAACCTGATTCTCATGGTTTTATAAAATATGCCATAAAGGGGAAGGAAGAGTTGAATGAAAATACGGAAATTGAAAACACTGCAGGGATTTATTTTGATTTCAATCCACCCATTGTTACCAATACAGTCAGCAACAATATGGTTTCAGTTTTGCCTGTTTTTGGTCATTTGGAAATCAATAACGATGATTTTGATTTCGGAGCTGTTCAGCCGGGAAGCACCAGTCTGCAATATTTGTTTATTGAGAACAGCGGTGGTGATTTCGATTTGACTGTTTTTGAAATAGATGTTTTAGATGATCAAGGAATATTCTCGATCGACCAATCACCATTCATTTTAAAACCTGGTGAATCGAAAGCCATTCCCATTTCATTTATCCCACAAGAGGGAATTGAATACCAAGGAGCAATCAGAATAAGGGGCGAAGGCAATCAGTTCAATATTTCCTTGCGAGGAAATGGGGACATTAACGCTGGGTCGCAGCAGATTGATTTAGCACAAAAATTAACCATTTCACCCAACCCCTCCATTGGTGTTTTTTACTTGGAATGGATTGAAAATTCTGAACAGCGCATCAACTATGTGGTTTATGATGCTTTAGGAAATTCAGTGCTTGCTTCCCAAATCAATTCAGGGATTAACAAATTGGATTTATCTGGCTTTAGTGCAGGATTGTATTATTTCACCATGGAAACGAAAGATGGGAATGTGGTTAGAAAAATTGTTGTGGATTAAAGGCTTTTGGCCTTTAGCCTTTGGCCGTTGGCAAAACACCAACAGCCAAAAGCCAAAGGCTTAGCAACAGACTCAATTTACATTTTGAACGAAGCCGGAAGCGGGCACCAAACAATGGGCAATCTATTTTGTTCTAAGTATATAACAAAAAGTAAAAAAAGAAGCCCATCGAATGATTTTTATTCATTGGATGGGCTTTTAGTTTCATTAAAAAATTCAAAACGCCGAATATTAAAAGAACCTCGGTGCCAAATAATCTTTGGAATTGTTGCCAATATCATAACCGACCATCACCTCGTGTGAGGAGCTGTAACCGCTTACATTTGAAACGAAAGAATACTCATAGGCATATCCAAATCTTAAGCCTTTAGGAGAACGATAAGAACACAACAAGGCTCCAGCATCAGGTTTCACACCAGAATCCAACCTCCAGTTTGTTCCAACCATAAAGACCTCCTTGATGTAAATAGAAGCTGTAATATCAACTTGTACAGGATTAGAAAATATCGGTAAATACCTAAGCAATAAAGAAGGTTTAAATTTAAAATCCTGACCAACATCCATTACATAACTACCACTTAAAATATATTGTGTATTTCTTGGATTATTAGTCCTAATATCAATGGTATCTTGCCCAATCGGATTTTCATAATTCAGTAAATAAGGAACAGAAAAACCAACTGAATACTTGTTGTTTTTGTAATAATAAATTCCCGCTCCAAAATTTGGTCCCCACAATCTTTCCAAATCCAATTTTGGATCATTTGGATCACCTGGGGTAATTTCATCGGTTAAATTAGCATAATAATAAAACAAGCCTCCTTGTAGTCCAGCTGAAACAATTGAACCATTCTGCATTGGAATTTTATAGGCATAAGAAACCATCAAATCGTAATGATTGCTTAGGCCTGCAATATCTCCTGCAAGATAAACTCCCAATCCAACCCTTTTTCTTTTGCCCACAGATCCGTTTGCACTGATTCCGATATTGGTTGGCGCTCCTTCTATCCCAGCCCATTGTCTTCTGTAAAATGAAGTAAAGCTTGTTACGTCTTCAATGGTGCCAGCATAAGCTGGATTGATTAGTAGTTTATTAAAGTTGTATTGGGTATACTTACCAAGCGGTTGGGCTTGCATAATTTGGTAGCCAAAAATAAAAAATGTGATTACTAACAAGGTTTTAAAAACGCAACAATTTTTTAAATTCATAAGTCGAGTGTATTTTATTTCATAACGAAAACTCACTCCTAAAAGTACCCTTCAAATAATGAAATAGCTTAAACAATCATTGGAAAAACGTTTCAATCAAAAAACAAACCTTTTAGAAACAAATGAAAATTGCTAAAAGCCAAGGGTTTATCTATAATGTTCCAAATTTTACATAAAAAAAACCTGTTGTTAATTAATTAACAACAGGTTTTTTTTAACATTATTTTTTTCAAAATAATTGTCTAGAAAAATCTCGGTTCTAAATAACCTTTCGATGTATTGCCAATATCAAATCCTACCATTACCTCATGAGAAGAACTGTAACCACTTACTTTTGAAATAAATGAATACTCGTATGCATAACCAAACCGAAGTCCTTTAGGTGAACGGTAAGAACATAAAAAAGCTCCTGCTTCAGGTTTTACTCCTGAATCAAGTCTCCAACTTGTACCAACCATAAAGATGTCTCTAATATACAATGAACCGGTAATGTCGACTTGTAATGGGTTCGAAAAAACAGGCAAGTACCTTACCAAAACCGACGGCTTTAATTTTAATTCTTGTCCAACATCCATGACATAACTTCCTGTCAAAATGTACTGCGTTCTTCTGGCATCTGTTGGTCTCAATGATGCTGTATCATTGCCAATAGGGCTATCATAATTCATTAAGTAAGGCGCTGAAAAGCCAACGGAATACTTATTGTTTTTGTAATAATAAATTCCCGCTCCAAAGTTGGGTCCCCATGCTCTTTCTAAACCTAAAGCATTATCAGGAACTCCATCTGGTGTGGTCCCATTTATCAAATCTGCGTAGTAGTAAAACATTCCTCCTTGTATTCCAGCAGAAACAATAGAACCATTTTCCATTGGAATCTTATAGGCATAAGAAACCATCAGATCATATTGATTAGTGAAACCAGCAATATCTCCCGCAAGGTATACGCCCAATCCAACTCTTTTTCTTTTCCCCAATGCCCCATTGCCACTTAGAGCAATATTGGTAGGCGCTCCTTCAATTCCAGCCCATTGTTTTCTGTAAAATGAAGTAAAGCTTGTAACATCCTCAATGGTTCCTGCATAGGCTGGATTAATCAACAATTTGTTGAAATTGTATTGAGTGTACCTTCCGAGCGGCTGAGCCTGAACGAGCATTTCACCAAATGCAAGAAAAGTTACTACAGCTAAAACTTTTAAAATTATTGATTTCCCATTCATACCGAGAGGTGCATTTTTTAAACCTGATTATTAATTATTCCATTTATTAAAACTAGGAAATGGTCGGTCTTGATTCGATCCTAGGAAAGATTCCAGGACCGACCGTTCCTTATTTTTTTAATGAAATTACCTTCTCAATTCAACAAAACCAGACTTTCTCTTGTGGCCTAGAATTTCAGATTCAACTTGAATTGTATAGTAGTAAGTTCCTTCAGGAACTTCTACTCCTTGTGTTCCTAGATTTCCATCCCAAATGATGTCTCCAGTACTTGAATCTCCCTTACTTTCATAAACCAAAGTTCCCATTCTATCAAAGATCAGGATGTGATGTATGGTATAACAGTCAATGTTGTGTACTTTAAAAAGATCATTTATTCCATCACTATTCGGACTGAATGTATTTGGAGCGGCTATCTCACAATCCAGCAATTCAACTCCAAATCTGTTTCCTTCCAATTCAACAGGTTGTTCAACTAGTTGATCCTCAAGGACATTGATGTAAACAGTGGCAGTTGATGTATTGCCTGAATTATCTTGGATAGTGTATTCAAATGAATCTCCACCACTAAAATCAGCATTTGGCACATAGGTAACTTCACCGTTATTCCCAACAATAATCGTACCATTTGAAGGTGAAGTGTGATTCATTACCGTCATTCCATCGTCTCCATAATCATTATTCATCAGATTAAAATTGATCGAACCATTTCTCGCACCAGTCATATCATCGTCATTGGCAAGTAATTCGCCGCAGTCTCCAACCAACAATTCAACCTCAATTGTTTCGCAATCCAAATCAGCATTGCACCCCTCAACCATAATGGTTTCAAGACCTACGAAATCACCAATACTCGTGTATCGGAAACATGATTCGTTCATCAATGTTATACTTGCATTTGATCCACTAGTAATCCCACTGATAATAGCATCTTCTGCATAACAGAAATCAATGCATATCTCGATTGGCGCACCAGCACTGACGCAACCTGCGTCAACAAAACCACAATCCTCATCAACAGGATCGATTGGTTCACCACCCTCTCCATCAATAGGACTTGAAGTATCATTTGAACCATCTCCTTCTCCAACTACAGTAATTGTTACTGTACCGATATCCGTTCCTCCATTACCATCACATATGGTGTAAGTAAATGAATCTATACCATCTGCACCGTCATTTGGTGTGTAGATAATGAAAGTTCCATTTAACTCAATTGTACCCAATGTTGGGCTTAAATCTCCAGGAGCAGAACAAACAAAAATTGCATCATTGTCAAGGTCAAAATCATTGACCAACAAACTAACAACAACACCAGCACCATTTTGAGAAGTACCTGAATCGTCTACAGCGGTTGGCGAATTATTTTCAATGACAGTACCATCTTCACTGACAGTAACCACAACAGTTGCTGATGATGAAGCTCCATAAGGATCACAAACCGTATAGGTAAATGAATCTGTTCCTACAAAACCAGCATTTGGCGTATAATTAATCATGCCAAAGTTAAACACAGCGTTTCCATTGATCGGAGACAAATCAGAATCACCCAAACAGTACAATAAGTTGTCATTGTTTGGATCTGAATCATTTCCAACTGCATTGATAGTCATATTGGTATTTTCAAGAATCTCAACTTCATCGTCCAATGCTATTGGAGCAAGGTTGTCATTATTGCAATCAATTACATCAACATAAACTGTGTAATCCACACATTCTCCAGCATCATCACAAACTTCTACTATAACGAAATCCGGACCAAAGAACAATGGAAGTGGATTGTATGTAAAGCAGTTTTCAGCTGTAATTTCAACTGAACAATTGAATGTATTTAGTATGTTGTTAATTTCCGACCCTTGGGTAGGATTACAAAACTCAATACATATTTCAATTGGAGTTGGATCTGCTGCAAAAGGTTCTTTACAAATAGACAACTCATAAGTACAAGGTGGATCTTGAACTGTTATATTAACAGTTGCAGATGAACTGCTTCCATTACCATCACAGATTGTATAGGTGAAACTATCAGTTCCTGTGAAGTCAACATTTGGAACATAAATCAATTCTGTTCCAACGACTGTTATCGAACCGTTCGAAGCCACAAGATCTCCTCCCATTACGCAGAAGTAAATTCCGTCGTTGTCATTGTCATAATCATTGTCTAAAACAGTAACAGTAACTGCAGTATTTGATTCTGTAATAACATCATCATTTACAGCTACTGGAGGATTGTTCGTATCAACTGGATTAACGGTTATGACTACAGTTGCCTGATCCATACCACCATTACCATCGCAAATAGTATAAGTGAAACTGTCCATTCCTACAAAGTCAGCATTTGGTGTATAAGTAAATCCTGTAGCTGTTTGATTAATTATACCATTTGTAGCAACTGCATCTCCAGCAACATTGCAAATATAAATAGCATCGCCATTAGGATCATTGTCATTTCCAAAAACACTAATATCAACAGAAGTGTTTTGATCAGTTACAACATAATCATCTCCAGCTACTGGAGGAAGATTATCAGAACAGTCACCATAAGTTATGCTCACTTCTACTGTATCGCAAACACCAGCTGAATTACAACCCACAACTTCTAACACATTCGCAAATCCAAAGTATCCAGGAAGCGGAGTGTATTCAAAGCAATGGTAACTAGTAATTTCTATTCCACAATTGAACAAAGCATGTATGCTGCTAATTTGTGCATCCGGAAGATCACAGAATTCAACACATACTTCGAATGGATCTGTTGTTTCAATACAGTATTCATGTTCTGTATCTACACAAGCTTCAAAGAATCCGAAGTCAACATCGTTGACTGTTTCTCCAACACCAACTGTAACAGTTTGTGAGCCAGAAGTAGTCAATTCTAAACCGTCAGGACCAGCTCCAACTTCAACAGTATAAGTTCCTGCCGTCAGACCTGTAAAGCAATAGTTACCATTTTCGTCTGTCATGGTTGAAGTAACAAGATTACCTAAGTAATCATATAAGTAAACGGTCACTGCACCGATTCCATTTTCATCTGCATCCATAAGACCATCTTCATCCGCATCGTAAAATACAGTTCCACAAATGGCGCTTGTTCCACAAGTTTCATCAATTCCAGCATAAACTGTATAAGAAGTAGAACAACCACCTGAGTTGGTAACTGTCAATTGATAAGAACCAGAATTAGCTATAGTCGCATTGGCAATCGTTGCATTCTGTGAATTCGAAGTAAAGCCATTTGGACCTGACCATGAATAACTTGCACCAGCATCACCACCAGAACCTAACAAACTAAGTGTTTCTCCTTCACAGTAACCACTGTTTGCAGAAGCAAAAGCATCAGGTGAGTTATAAATATTTACAGACACAGAGCCTGAAGCAGTACAACCATTTCCGAAAGTGGTAGTAACAGAATAGGTTCCTTGGTTTGCTGAACTTACTGAACCAATAACAGGATTGGCCTCCGAAGAAGTAAATCCGTTTGGACCTGTCCATTGATAGGAAACCGTTCCAGCACCAGCATTGGCAAACAATGAAAGCGTTTCATTGTAACAAAGTCCAGCACCAGCCGATGTACTTGGTGAAATACTAATGGTTCCATTAACCAATACATTAACCGAAGCAGAAGAAGAACAACCATTGTTTGATACTGTCAAAGTATAGGTTCCTGACATTGCTGTGGTAACATTAGTCAAAGCAGGGTTTTGTTCATTGGAAGTAAATCCATTTGGACCTGTCCAAGAATAAGATCCTCCACCATCACCAAACAACTGAACCGCATTTCCTTCACAAGCTCCACCTGCTCCAATATTTGAAGAGGCCGAGGCTGTTGAACCTTCTGATACAGTAACACTCACTGAACTTGTTGCTACGCATTCAGATGAATTCAACACCGTTACAGTATACGTTCCTGAATTTGCTAAGGCAGCATTATTAATCACAGGGTTTTGTTCATTTGAATTAAATCCGTTAGGACCAACCCAGTAAATAATTGTACCAGGTTCATTGTAGTTACTATACAGATAAATATCCTCACCAGAACAAACATTTGAATCAGCACTTGAAGCCGTTACAACAACACCCGGATTGACAACAACATTAACTGAAGCGGTTGCACTACATCCTGCAACATTGGTAACAGTTAAAGTATAAGTTCCTCCATTTGCTGTTGTTGAATTTGGAATGCTAGGATTTTGCTCATTAGAACTGAATCCGTTTGGTCCAGTCCAACTGTAAGAACCATTTCCAGTTCCATAAAGATCAATTTGATTCCCAGCACAAACCTCACCATAACACGAAGCAGTAACATCAATTGGAATCAATGAAACATTAACAGTTACTGAACTTGTTGCTACACATTCGTAAGCATTCAACACAGTTACCGAGTAAGTTCCTGAGTTGGCTAAAGTTGCATTTGATATGACAGGATTCTGATCATTTGAACTGAATCCATTTGGTCCAGTCCAGTAGATGATCGCGCCTGCCTCATTATAATCGCTGTATAAATTAATTGTTGATCCTTCACAAACAATGCCTCCAGCTGAACTGCTGGCATTTACTGTTACAGAAGGATTAACCACTATGTTAAGTGTTGCTGAAACTGAACAGCCTGCTGCATTCGTTACTGTCAATGTATAAGCTCCGCTGTTTGCAGTTGTTGAATTTGGAATGCTTGGGTTTTGTTCGTTCGAACTGAAGCCATTTGGTCCTGTCCAACTGTATGAACCATTTCCGGTTGCAGACAATTCAATCGTTGTGCCTGCACAAACTTCACCAGATGGACAA
>CALBCY010000297.1 GCA_937927195.1 uncultured Chitinophagales bacterium | reverse complement strand
ATGAATGGGAAGAGGGACAATACCAAGATTGTAAATCCAATGACAATGGCAGACCAAACCAATAAGGTCATCCGATTTCGCTTGAACTCTTTAGAAAATAAATTTCTATCCATCATTGTGGTAATTTGTACTCGTCATTTTCCAAAATTAAAAAACAGCATTTTTTTCTTAACGGATTTAAGCAAATTGCTCCACTAAACCGGGCAGCCGGCGCTGTGACGAATGTCCGGAATTTCCCTAAAATTAGGATAATAAATTTTATTTCTGCTTTATAATCAATAGATTCAAAATCGAACTCAGGTTAATAGTAATTGATAAATATTGATTCTAAGTCTGGTTCTTCCAAAATTACATCTTGGAGATCTAAATTTGCCATCCATTTTATCAAATTGTCTATGAGACCAACATACTCAAATGTTAGTTTATTGCCATTCCAATTCTGTTTCTGAACACCCATAGGAAATTCTAATTGAAGGGGTTTATGGTGAAAAATCAAGCCCACCTTTTTCATTTGTTTCTTGATCAAAGACTGAATATTTTCTGTGGCCTTAATTTCACCAATTTTAATAATTGCTGCTCGATGACAAATGTTTTGAACTTCTGATAAAATATGAGAACTGAAAAATATAGTAGTTCCATTTTCATTTTCGATTTTCAGCCTATCAAAAAAGACGTTCTGCATTAAAGGATCGAGCCCAGATGTGGGTTCATCCATAATTAAAAGCTTGGGTTTATGAATCATTGATTGAATGATGCCACATTTTTTCTTGTTGCCAAAAGACAAATCCGTTATTTGTTTGTCAAGGTCTAATTCGAAGATATCCGCCAGTTTATCAATTTCCGAATAATCATAGATGCCATAAAATCTGCAATGATATTCTAACAATTCTCTGGAAGACATTTCATCGTAATAATTTACTTCTGAAGGAAGGTAGCCGATGTTTTTTCTCACCTCATGGCCCAAATGACTGATGTCTTGATCAAATATTTTAACCGAACCAGAGGTAGGAATAAGTAAGCCAAGCAGGGTTCGAATTGTGGTTGATTTTCCTGCACCATTTGGACCAATAAAACCAAATATTTCCCCTGTTTCAATTTCGATCGAAACATCTTTTATTCCCAAATTCTGGCCATAGAATTTGCACAACTTGCTTGTTTGAACAGCTAGCATTTCATTGCAGTTTTAGATGTATTACTTTTATACGATGGAAACAAATATACATCCTCTAATTGTATTTCACTTTAATCTACTGTTTGTTTCTTTTTTATAGGATTATTAAAGGCCGATTTCCATTTACAACTGATGTGAAGAAGCCTTGGCTTTAATTTAATTTGATTTGTTTAAAAGTATAAAAAACGGGCAATTGCAATTAGTCGCTCAGTTTGTTGATTCGATCAAAGATTGTAATACTGCCGGCGGCGGCGACATTAAGAGAAACATCACCAGGCAAAACGACGAGCTCTTGACATTTACTTTTCAGTTCTTTGGTTAAACCATTGTCCTCAGAACCTAGCAGGTAAATCGCTCGCTCAGGGTGAACAAAATTTTTGATCGGAACCGCACGATTGTCCATTTCAACCCCAATAATTTTGCAACTGTAAGGAACTGTTTGTAAAAATGCCTCGATTGTTTCAAACTGAAATAGAGGAATTTTTGACCACACTTTAAGTACGTCTGAGCTTTTCTTTTTGTACTTGGCATTGATTACAAAAATGAAACTAGCTCCGAAAATGTAAGCCGTTCTCCAAAGTGAACCTACATTCTCGGCAGTCTTTGGCTTGTAAATTCCAATGCCGAAGTATCGCTCTTCCTTTGAGTCCCATTTTTTTCTCATCTATCAATTTTCTATTCAGTTGTAATAAAGGATTGCTGGTTGTTTTCTATTGCATTTGTGGCAATTGCCTTCAATCTTATTCATAGCCAAATCTTATTGGCAAGAAAAAATATACGAAAAAATTCTCATCAGATAAAAATTTACTGGGAAACAAATTCTGCATTTTTTTCACTATTCTTAATGCTTCTTCAATACATCCATAGCCGACACTAAGCACCTTTGGTGATAACACCAAAGGGAAGCTAGTGATGACAACCAAAGGGAGGCTAGTGATAACACCAACGGGAAGCTAGTGATAACACCAACGGGAGGCTAGTGATAACACCAACGGGAAGCTATCTTTTGACTAGTGTTAAATTACTTTTCCTTCTTTTTTAATCTTCCCTCTTGCTTCAGCATTTTACTAATCATCCATTCCAACTGACCATTCACACTGCGGAATTCATCAGCTGCCCATTTTTCTACGAGCTTCATCGTTTCTTCATCAATTCTTAAGGCAAATTTTTTCTTAGGCATAACAATTTAAGGAATGTTGGATAAATATAACAAGCGTTTAGAATGGTAGACAGTTTATTATAAAAAAAATCTTCAAAAGATATTATTAGCAATTTGCAGAATTTAAGTGTGGAGTGTTCCTGAATTAAGAACTGGTGTAGCCTCCTTATCAGAACAAAGGACCACCATCAAATTATTGACCATTGTAGCCTTTTTCTCCTCATCCAATTCTATGATGTTTTTTTCACTCAACTGTTGCAAAGCACTTTCAACCATTCCAACAGCTCCTTCTACAATTTTAAAACGAGCTGCAACAATGGCTTCTGCTTGTTGTCTTTTCAACATGGCGCTGGCAATTTCAGGTGCATAGGCTAAGTATCCGATTCTAGCCTCTAACACCTCAAGCCCTGCCAATTGTAATCGTTCCGTCAACTCTCCTTCTAAATCGTCATTGACTTGATCCAATCCAGAACGCAAGGTGACTTCAATCATTTCATCATCAAAATTATCATAAGGATATTTACTTGCTAAAATACGAACAGCTGCATCACTCTGAATTTTCACGAATTGCTCATAGTGATCGACTTCGAATGCGGCCTGAAAAGTATCTTGCACTCGCCATACCAAAATTGAACTGATCAAAATTGGATTACCCATTTTATCATTCACTTTTACTCTTTCGGTTTCAAAATTTCGTGCACGCAATGATATTTTTCTGCGAACATAGAAAGGATTTGTCCAAAAGAATCCATTGCTTTTTACAGTGCCTTTATACTTTCCAAAAAGTGTCATAACTACCGAACCATTTGGATAGACGAAGTAAAATCCTTTTGCAATAAACAAGATTAATAAGGCAGGAATGATTAATGGAAATGGAAAACTTCGTCCTGATAAAAGATCGAATCGATTAAGGCTGTAAATAACAGTTCCTATTAAAACAAAGACAATCAGTATCCCTAAATAGCCAGATATTGGATTCGTTATTTTTTCTTTTGACTCCATAATAGAAAATTTTAATGATATTAAAATGATATCATAAATATATCACATTGAAGACTAAAAAGCAACTATTATTTTACAAAAACCGATAAGAATCCCATGACACAAGAATATTTTGGTGTCAACTGCTAGAAACTAGCGGAACAACAATTGTCTTAGAGGCTATCAGTACAAAGTAACAAGTACACAGTACAAAAACTTATTGATTAGGTTCTTTATTTTCATTGGTTAGCCAATAGCTTTTGCCATCTACAGTCCTGTTAAATAACTTGTTTGCCAACATCAATCTTCTTAATGTTGCTGGATCTTTAAAGGTATGATGCCTGTTAAGAATTTCATTCACCTCCATTTCAGTGTATTGTTTTCCAAGTTCAAATTGTTGAGCTAAACATTGCAGCATTACAGCTACTTTTTTAGTCTGTTTTTTTCCAGGCATTCGCTCAAATTTTCCATCTTCATTCAAGTAGCCTTTGATTAATTGATTCTGTTTCAAATTCATTTTAAGTTAAGATTTGTCTTACAGTTTAAGTTGTATTAAGAGTGTATACTATTTTGAGTGGTCTAGCTTCCGCATGGCAGCTGAGGGATAAGCTATGACAACTATAGATGGCTGCCCATGATTTTGTTTCTTCTATGATACCGTAGCAAAATTCATCGCCTTGCTATCAAATGAAATTTTACAAATAGCTAAATTCTTACAATCAAACCTTTTATCCAAAAACTTTAAGGATAAATAAGATACTTTAACCGCATTGACTTGTATTGCGAAAGTTCCGGTTCCCAACTATTTCTGATTTCACTTTCCGATACTCCATTGATGATTTGTTCTCTAAAAAGCCCCGAACCAATCAATTTTTCGATCACCCCCATCTGATTGCTCAAACTGGAATCAAAAAATTTCTCCTTATCGGGGTGCGCTTTATAGAGTTCTATAATCCAAGACAAGTTGATTTTTTTTTCCTTTCGCAACTTACTTAGATCAAAATCACGAAGGTCAATTCCGTAACAGACCTGTCCATTAAAAATCGGGTTTTCAGCCATTCCTTTTATTCCGTGCGGAGTGAAGTTGAATTGATATTTATCTTTGAGATGTGGACTTCCCAAAATTGTAAATGGTGAATAGGTGCCTCGCCCATGATTCAAGTAGGTGCCCTCGAACATACAGGTGGAAGGGTACAGTAAAACAGATTGTTGTGTATTGAGATTTGGTGATGGATTGACGGGTAAATCGTAGGGCATATCATGCTCGTAATTTGATACAGGAATTATTTCGATGTTACATTGGACGCCATTTTTTAGCCATTTCTCTCCATTTGCCATCTTGGCAAACTCTCCAACTGTTAGACCATGTGACATCGGGATTGGGAACTTGCCTATCCCAGATTTATACTTCATGTCGAGAATGGGCCCATCTACCAAATACCCATTTGGATTTGGGCGGTCTAAAATGATGAGCTTCAATTTATTTTCTTGACAGGCTTCCATCAATTTCACCAAAGCATTGATGTTTGTATAAAATCTGCAGCCGACATCTTGTAGGTCATAAATTATTATGTCTACATCAGCTAAATCCTCTTTACTCGGTTTCCTCTTTTTACCATATAATGAAATAATCGGTAGACCAGTTTCCTCATCGATTTCGTCATTTACTTTTACTCCGGCACTGGCATTTCCGCGAAAACCATGTTCAGGCCCGAAAACCTTAACAATGTTCACATCAAGAAGAAGCAAGCTATCGACCAAGTGACGCCCACCAATTATTGTTGTTTGATTTGCCATTATGGCTACTCGTTTATCCTCTAAAAGCGGCAGATACATTTCCGTTCTTTCAGCTCCAGTCATTATTGAGTTCTTCTGATTCCCAGGCCTTTCAAGTTTTTGAGCATTTGAGGTCAAAAAAGTGAAAGCCAGCAGCGGGATTACTATTAAAATAGATTTGAATAGTTTATGAAATTGGTACATTAATTTTTGATGTTTGCTAAAGATAAAATTTTCCGTTTAGAGAATAGTTACTAGAATGGACTTTATGATTTATAACCTGAGTTCGATTATACAGTTCAATATAAATCAATTTGTAAAATGAAAATTAATCAGATTATTTTAAATTGAATTTTCATTAAAATAGTTGGTCAGAACCAGAAAGAGTTGTCTCCTATCGCTCGTACTTTTGCGACTCAAATTTCATTGTTAAAGAATTTCAATAAGTTCTAGATATTTTTTGTGCGACTCCGCTGGCGTCGGTTATTTTGTCTTCATTTTTTACTAACCTAGTTTTATAGATTTAATAAGTATCGACCGCAGAACGGTAGCACAAACAAATCAAGAGTAAAATTAAGTTTTGCCTAGTACTCAATGTTGAAATTTCAATAGAATCTAAAAAAGAGCATTCTCGCAGAATAAATCCGATCTCTCTCTTAAGAATCATTTAAATGCGTCAGAATTGACTATGGCCGATTGGTATTTTGCTCTCGCCATTTTTTATTTTTTTTTCATTATTCCTAAATGCAAAATCCTTCCACCTGCTTGATTTACTGGGCTTACACTTTTCCCAATCACAACTCCTAATTCAGGTGCATGATATTCCTTTATTATGTCTCCAAATACATTACTCAGCGTTGCAATTTTTTCGCCTTTTTCCACAATTTGAGTAACATTTGGATGCACCGTTAACAGCCCTCCCGTGTCCGTATAAATCCAATAAGATTTTTTGCAAATTATTGTTTCAGCTGATTGTTCTTCTACTTCAGAATCCGTTATTTGAAAAAAGCCCAACAGATTATGAATTCCAGTCAGACCGTCTCTGATCATCCCTTTTTGAAATAAATTAGGATTTCCCACCTCGAGTGTAATGGCAGGAATTTCAAGCTCATCAGCTGTTCCTCTTAATGTCCCATCGCTTGGTGGATTGTGGACGATGATTTGCGCATTTTGAAGTAAAGCCATTTTTCTTACAATTTCGTCGCTCATATCTGCACGGATATAATAAGAATTTACCCGTCCAACACTTGCGGTATGTAGATCGATCAGGTAATCAAAATGCTTAATGATTTTGTTTACAATACGCCAGGCATAAACTTGACTGACTGTGCCATCGGGTTTACCAGGCATAATATGATTGAGGTCTACACCATCTAAAAATCTTCTTTTCTTTCGTAAGTAAGAAGGAACATTCAAGATGGGAATGCCAACAATGGTTCCTCGCAATTGTTCTATATCAAGTTCGTTGAATAATCGCTGAATTACAGGAATCCCATTTAGCTCATTCCCGTGAACAGCTGCAGTTACACCTACTGTTTTACCATCCAACTTTCCTCGAGCAATAATGACGGGAATGCGAATAGGTATTCCCATACCGTCTTTAACGATTTCTAACCAATATCTTGAAATAGCTCCTTTGGGAGCACTGTCAATATTGAGTTCTTTTAATGTTTTAACTTCTAATTCTATATTATCAACCATTGTTTTTATTTTTTTTAAAATAATTCCAAATCAAATCAATTGCTTGTTCAACTAAAGGAACTTGTTTTAGCTGAGCAATTTGCGGCAAACCACCAATACTCGTTGTATTTATTTCTGAAAGTACTCTTTTTCCGTTGTCTCCCATTAGAGTATCTACTCCGTACATCACAATGCCCATTTTGGACAGAATGGGATTTATTTTTTTAATAATTAATTTTTCACTTTCATCAACTTCTGAAACATTGGAGCTTCCTCCAAGTGATACATTGCAAATCCAAGAATCTTTAGGAGGAAGCCTCAAGGATGCTCCCATAATTTCTCCATTGACAACGACAATTCGTTTGTCACCTTCAAAAACTTTTTTTAAATATTTTACCGCCAAAAATTCTACTTTTTTGCCACTCAATGTTTTAACAAAGTCTTTGAAATCTATTTTTTTATTTCCAAGCCAAACATCATCTCCATCAATTTTGACGATTCCTTTTCCACCATATTCTCTAAATGGTTTGAGGACAATAGGAAAACGTTTTTTAAATGAAACAATATCTTCTATAGTGTTGCAAATTTTTAAAGGTGGACACAAATCTGGGAAATTAATAAGAAATTCTTTGCTGCCAGTTTCATAAATCGCATTTGGATTATTGATTATAAATTGCTTGTTAAAATAATCTTGAATAAAGGCCAAAAAAGAGCTTCTAAGTGGTGGTGGCATTCTCAACCAAATCAAATCATATGTCTTTGTATTGACTGTTTTTAATTTCTTTGAAAGGGGCGAACCCTTTTCCGAGAATGTGAATTTTTCATCAATAGTAGTTGCGAATATTTCTGCATTTTTTTCACAATTAAAAAAGGACCTATTTTCTGCATTCGCTCTTGAAGCAATGTCAATCCTATTGGTCAATTCATGTTGAAGCATGGTTTGTGCAAAAGGATAAAGCGAATTTTCCTTTGAATGATTAGAGTGGTCCGTTAAAATGAGGACATTGTACTTTTTCATCAATCTAATTTTATTTCACCAGCAAATTTTTATCATTATTTAAACTTTTAAAAAGCCGCATTTTAAAAAGTCGCATTTTAAAATTGTCATTTTCATTTCATGAGGGTTTGCGCCATTTTATCAATCTAGTTTTATTTCATCCAGCAAACTTTTATCATTATTTAAACTTTTAAAAAGTCGCATTTTAAACTTGCCATTTTTATTCATGAGGGTTTGTGCCATTTTATCGATAGCAACCATTGAAAGGACAGTTTGAATATAGGCTTCAATTAAATCATCTAGTCCAACACCCAATTTATTGAAGTCCCGTCTATCCATTAATACCAATCGGTTCGTATCACTTCCCCATGAGCCATCTTTGTTTTTGAAAGACAAGTTTGTTCCAAGCATTAACCAACTATCCGTTCCATCTTTTATTTTGTCTACCAATGGTTTTTCGGATCTTCTAGCATATGTACACAATGGTTTAATTCCTTTTTCAGTAGAACTAACCATCATCCGAATATCTGCGACAAATGTTTGATTTTTTTGATTGGGAATTGTTCCAACATGAAATAATTTTCCAGAAGAAGTCGTGCTGCTCCAATTCGAATTTCCAATTAAACTTTGAACAATGAATAAATCATAATCAAACTCCAATTCCATGAATTTATCCAATTCCTCTTGTGTTACAATTGTATAAACGCCCTGACCTGCATTGCTATAAGGAACTTTTATCACTGCATGCCCCCCCATTTTTTTCACCCAAAGAGGTATTTCGTTTTTACTTACATCCCAAATGGTTTCTGGTGTATTTATTTTCAATCCGTGTTCCTGCAATTCTGAATTGAAAATATCATATGCTTTAGCTGCTACCATTTTATTCCGACCACCTGCCAAACACGCAATCGTTGGATTCAGTATTCTTGTTTTCGAATGCAAAGGCAATCTATTCCAAGGCTTTTGAGTAAGGTAACGAAAGGCTGCTCGAATAGGAATCCAATTTTCGTTCTCGTCTAAAATGTTCATTAAGCCGTCAACGAACTTAACCTTTGGATTAGGGGCGTCATCGTAATAATCCACATAATAAACCTGTTCTTTCATTACATCTGCAATTACTTCTGCATACCCCGATGCTTCCATTGGGTTTTTGTCATAAATTACAGCTAAAGCTCCCTTTACTTTCTTTCGCAAATTTTTAAGATAAGGTTTGAACGTTCTTTCAACCATCAGCTTATAACTCCCTTGTTCTTGATTATCGTCAACCAAGGGCATTGATTTTTGACCAGAAGGACAAGAATTGTTTTCTATAACCACCATTTGCCTCTTGCCACCTTCCGATGTCACATTAAGCAAATCAGCACCTCCCCATAAAAAATATTTTGCCCGATGGGTCAGTACTTCTCTTAATTTATCGCCATTTACAGTTGGGTGCATATGGCAGTATCTGGTAATGATTCGTTCTTGCTCCAAGTTCAAAAAGAAACTTATCATAGGATGAATTGTAGCATTTAAAGCTTTGGGATACCAATGCTCATGAGCTTCAAACTCACCTGGCTGTACAAGCCTAATTCCATCTAATTTGGCCATTTCTGGTTTTATTTTATTTGAATAATGAAAAGCCAAAATTAGTTTAAATAATTGAAATTTACCTGTTTTTTTTTTGCCATTTTATTAAAATATATCATCACTTGTATTTTACTGTTTTACAATATTTTAAAACAAAAAAATCGACTTTATGGTCTTTATAAAAGGCAAAGGCTTCTATTAGTCGAAATTCGAAAGATCAAAACAGAATCAGCTTGAAAAGCCTAAAATTAATCTTAAGTTTGATTTGTTTGGTTTGTAGAGAATAGAATTCAAGTTTTGTTAATTGTCGAGAACAATTTGTGCATGAAACTTTAACGACAGTCGTTGTTCGCATTCAAAAAACACTGTCAGTTATGGTTCATTGACGGTGGTGCCAATGCATTATAATCTTTGCTTACAAAAAAGCAATTTAGTGGCTTTTCTTAATCCTGAAAATGCTCCAAAAGTGCATTTTCATTTTGTTATGTTTTCATTTTTGTTACTTAATACGGTCAATGAAAAGTCGTTTGCTGAAAAATAGATCTGTGTCCCTAACTTTAATAGCAGACTAAACCAGCATTTAACTTTTCTCTAAGCAATGATGGCTTCGAGATGGACTTTCACCAAAACCCAACAAGCCTTATTAAGGCAACAGTGAAATGACCATTTTTCAGATTGTTTTGGTCAGTATTCATTTTAGCTTTTCTATAAAATTCTTCACTATTTTATCTTGAATTCTTTCTAGATAAAAATTAGTTTCTTTCACACATGCCTTTGTTCTTTGATATTCCACACCTGTTATGGTTAATTCAGACTTGTTAATATTTCCGCTGACAATGGCTTTGAAGCTTACTGTTTTAAGGCCATGATGTTTACTAATTATTATTCTCAAAGTATCTGTTGTTTCATTTCTAATCTGTTCTTTGAGTTCAGCCCATTTATTTTTGTCTAGCCAATTAGTTGTACTCGTCCTATACTTTTCGTTTACTGCTTCATTTTCAACAAGCGTTTTGCCAAAATTTTTAAGCAACAAGTTCTCATCATAAGAATATAATTCCACTATGTTGTTTTTTAATTGCTCTTTTGAATAATTGAATTTATGATTGCTTTGATACTTATCGAATTTTAAAAAGCATTTCATAATCCCAGGTGTGCATCCAGAAATCAGCAGTAGAATTAGAATGATTGATGTGTAGGATTTTAAAGTTTTCATTTTGTCTTATGGGCAATTTATTGCATGGTTTGTAAATTAGTAAAAACATCTTTTGATGGAAGGTAAATCAGAGATTAATTTTTACATTTCCGATTGTGACTAAATTTATTTTTTTCAATCCAGTGATGGCTTCAAAGTAGGTTCCTACCCTAGCTTTGAATGCTTTCCTAAGGCAACCGTGTATAAAAATATAAACGTTTTTTTAAGGTGATTATTATTCCCAGATTTGCCACCGCTATTTTTCATTCTGTAACATTTTTTTTCGTTGGCCTTTGTCCTAGTTTCCTTTCTTGTTTGGAAATTCCCAAGTCTATTTTGGTTGGATAATGAGTAAACAATTCTCCAGCAAGCTCTGTCTGTATGGAAACATTGTATCGTCTTGTAATTTTTTCTACAGGCTTGGGTGTCTATCATACTGAAGATGTCCAAGGAGAGAAGGAGAAGATGTATAACAACTGGAAGAAAGGATTGGCTTGATCTATTGTGAAAACAATGACAGCTGAGGAACGAGCGATGACAGTTGTTAACAGCCTCACCATTTCACTTTAATCCCCAATCGTTTTTTAATACTAGGAGCGAAAGTACGGCCTACTGGAATCTTTATATTTGGTGATCTTTTTAAATACAATAAATAACTGCCTCCTGCATAATATTTGATAGAGGCTACTTGATTTAGATTTACGGCGTAACTGCGATGAATTTGCTGGAAATTTTCTGGAAGTTTTTGAAGGATGTCTTTTAAACTAGATCTGCATTCATAGGAACTGTTCAGCGTTTCAATGTGAACGATTTTTTTTTCTACCCAAATATAATTGATGGATTCTATTTCAACAATCACATGTCTGCCTTCATTTTTAATGGAAATGACCTTTAAGCTGGTATCTTCTTTTTCTCTTGGTGGCAAATTCAAAAGCCACCTTTTTGAATCTTCCAATTGATCAAAAACCTGAACATCAAATTCATTGGATATTTCAAAAAAGCGATACAGAGATTGCCTGCTCGAAGAGTCCGTTGAACAGATGTAAGCAATTTTTATTTCATCTTTCCATTCTTGTATCAAAGGTAAAAATTCAATTTCCAACCATTTCAATGCATATGACCAAGTCCCTCTCATTTGGGTCAGATCGATGATAATATTTGGACATTCCTTGACATGTGCCAGATTCAAAACCTCCAAGGCATTTTCTCTGATTAGCTTGGCCGAAAAGTAGCCCATAACTCCAATTAGCAGGTAACCCGATTTATTATAAATCACCTTACAAGACTCCGTTTTTACTAGTATTTCTTCTTCCATCTTTTTTGCATTAAAGTGCCAAAAAGTAGCGTTTAGGCAATTTTGAGTATCATTCGAGCCAAAGGTATTTGAAATATGAAGAATAGACAATACTTTTAGGTAGAAATTTTAATAATTCCACCTCCACAAAATTTAAATGCTTGAATAAACATTTTGATGTCATAATAATTGGGGCGGGTTTGTCCGGTATCGGAACTGCCTATCATTTGCAAAGCCAATGTCCAGATAAGACTTATGCGGTTCTTGAGAGCCGCAAAGCTATTGGAGGAACTTGGGATTTGTTTCGCTATCCTGGTATTCGTTCTGATTCGGATATGCATACCTTCTCTTATAGTTTCAAGCCTTGGAAAAGTAATAAATCGATTTCAGAAGGGCAAATGATTCTGGATTATATACAGGAAACCGCAGCAGAATTTGACATAGAAAAGCACATCCGATTTAATCACAAGGTAGTTGAGGCAAAATGGTCTAGTGAGCATTCTCAATGGTCCATCCAATCAGAAATTAATGATACAGGGGAGCTGCTTACTTATACTTCGAATTTCCTATTGGTTTGTTCTGGCTATTATGACTATGAGAATGGCTATACTCCCAATTTTGAAGGGCTTGAAGATTTTAATGGTGACATAGTTCATCCTCAAAAATGGTCTTCAAATATTGATTATACAAACAAGAAAGTAATTGTCATCGGTAGTGGTGCAACTGCCATTACACTAGCACCGTCTTTGGCCAAAAAAGCAGCCCATGTTACCATGCTGCAACGATCTCCTTCTTATATTTTATCAATCCCTAGTGAAGATAAAATTGCGAAATTCCTGCACAAAGTATTGCCTTCAAAAATGGCACATACCATGGCGCGCTATAAAAATGTTCTTCGAGGAATGTATTTTTATTCTATTTCAAGAAGAAAACCAAAGGAAGTCAAGAAGTATATATTGGACCTTATTAAAAAGGAGATGGGCAAAGAGTATGATGTTGATCTCCATTTCAATCCGAGCTACAATCCGTGGGACCAAAGAGTTTGCATGGTGCCGGACAATGACTTGTTTGCGGCGATCAAAGACAAAACACTAAGCGTCGTAACGGATCACATCAAAGCCTTTAATCAAACAGGAATTGAGTTGAAATCAGGCAAACAATTGGAAGCGGATTTAATCATTACCGCCACTGGATTAAGACTCAAATTCGCCGGCGGGATCAATTTTATTGTAGACGATCAAAAATTAGATGTATCGAAATTGATTAGTTACAAGGGTTCGATGTTTGGCAATGTCCCCAATCTGGTTGGCATCGTGGGATATACTAATGCCTCCTGGACTTTGAAGAGTGATCTGGTGGGACGTTATGTTTGTCGACTCCTCAATCACATGGATAAGCACAGTAAAAAACAGTGTATCCCTCGATTGAAAAATCCTAAAATGGAAACGAGCAATGCCATTGATTTTTCATCTGGCTATGTAACTAGAGCATTGGACGCTTTGCCTAAGCAAGGAGCTGAATTTCCCTGGAAATTGGATCAAAATTATATTAAGGATTCTTATTCTTTGAAGTATTCGAAGTTAGAGGATCAGGTTCTTGAGTTTAGTTAGGGGACGGGTTGGATTTTTGCCAGTTCGATTATAAAAATTCAATTTTTGAAACGAGGTGAAAAGTTTAATTCTTAAAATAAGAACGGAAAGTCTATATTTATTTAGTTTGAACTAATCAGAAAGATTTGTCTCTTTTTACTTGTCCTTTTGCTTGACCAAAAGAACGAAAAGTCAAGGACTTACGTCATTTTTTAACGTGAAAGAACTTCCTTAAATCCTAAAAAAAATAAACTCGCTAATGAAATATTTTTTAGGTTTGATCGGTTACTAACGGAAAGTAAAATTATGCTTAGTATAGCTCAAACAGGATTTTTTTCTTAACGGATTTATGCAAATTCTTTCACTAAAATGACGAATGTCCAGGTTGCTCCTAAAATTGAAAGTTAGTCATTTTCATTAGTATTGATCATCAGTTTATTAATAATCGAACTCAGGTTGTTACATTTTGGATGTTAGAGTTTTTTCGTCCTGATAAGGCCTTAATAAAATTTTATAAAAAGCAATTACCTCATGAATAGTAGTAGTAAAACTTTACCGAAAGTACCGAGATTAAAATTCTTAATGAGCATTCCAAAGCTACTGAAAAATCCTATTGAAGTGTTCAGTGGTTTTTTTGATAAAAACGGAGATACGTTCATTTTAGACCAGTCGGATATGGATGTTGTTTTTACCCAAAATGCGGAACTAGCTGAGCAGGTATTTCAGAAAAATGGTCGTAATTATTCTAAGCCTGATAAACAAAAGAAGCTGCTTAGTGAATATCTGGGGAAAGGGCTTCTGACGAGCGATGGAGAATATTGGTTGAAACAAAGAAGGCTGATTCAACCGGGATTCAAGAAACAAAACCTGGCCCATTTTACCAGGCTCATGCAGGATAAAATTGACGAGTTTGATGAGCGGTTAAATAATTTAGCTTCCAGCAATGAGGTCTTCGATATTACCCATGACTTTATGGCCATTACTTTTAACATTATAGCCAGTTGTATTTCCAGCACTAAAATTGAAACGGAGGCACTTTCTCGAATTGAATTTATTGAGGTAGAAATTATGGAGCACATCGCCAAAACAGGTCGACTGCCATTTTTAAAATCTTGGTACAAACTGAACGGGGAGGATAAAAGAATTGCTGAATTATCGAAGGAAGGCGATCAAATCATTTACGATTTGATCGATGAAAGGAAGGCTGGTAAGGAAGCGCACAATGACATTCTAAACATGCTCCTCAATATTAGATACGAGGAGACTAATGAAGGTTTTAGTCGAAAGCAATTGTTGGATGAAATGAAAATCTTGATCACTGCGGGGCATGAAACAACAGCCAATGCCTTGAGTTGGACTTTGTATTTACTAGCACAACATCCAGAGGTCGAAGCTAGACTGCTAGAGGAAATAGCAACCGTATGCGGAAATGACAAACCTAGTCTTGAGCAATTGCCGGAGTTGGAATATACCAAAATGGTCTTGCAAGAAGGCATGAGGCTTTATCCGCCAGCCTGGATAACGGACAGGGTTGCATTGGAAGACGATGAAACGGAAGGCATCAAAATTTCAAAGGGATCAACGGTTGCGCCCTTTATATATGGGATTCATCGCAATCCAAAATATTGGGATAATCCGGAGCAATTTATACCAACACGCTTTAGTAAAGCTAATTGCAAAAACAGGACAAAGTTTTCTTACTTGCCTTTTGGTGGTGGACCGAGACTTTGTATTGGAAACAATTTTGCGATGATGGAAATGCAGTTGATTTTAGTCCATTTTATTCGTCACTATAAATGGAAGTTGGTTGCTGACCAAAAAATAGCCTATCAACCTTTGATTACTTTAAGACCGAGGTATGGTATTAAAATGCAAATAGAGAAAAGAGAAGCGCTTTTGATTAGCAATGACAACTCTTTTCCAAAAGCAAATCAAAGTGTTAAGCCACAAACAGATTCTAAATGCCCATTTCATTAGATCCTTTTTTAACTGCTTAGAATAAAAATTTCATGAAAAATTTCAGAAATAAAACGATCGTTATTACTGGTGCTGGATCGGGGATCGGCAGGGCATTATCTATTGAATTTTCAAAACTAGGTGCTCATTTGATTTTGAATGATTACAATTCAGAATCTTTGGAAGAAACGGTTGGATTGGTCTCCTCTAGTGATTCCAAAATTTATTCGGAATGCTTTGATGTTTCTGATGCAGGAAAAATGAAATCATTTGCTACAAATGCAATAGACAAATTGGGGCCACCTGATGTTGTCATCAACAATGCTGGGGTTAGCTTATTGGGCAATACCTTAGTGGACACAGAGCTGAAAGATTTCAAATGGTTGTTTGACATTAATTTCTGGGGAGTCGTCAATGGGACGAAGGAGTTTTTGCCTAGCCTCTTAAAGAAAACTGA
>CALBCY010000296.1 GCA_937927195.1 uncultured Chitinophagales bacterium | reverse complement strand
GGTCCACAAGGTCCACAAGGTGATACTGGAGCACAAGGTCCACAAGGAAACACAGGAAACACAGGAGCGCAAGGCGAAACTGGTCCACAGGGTCCTCAAGGAAACACAGGTGCGCAAGGCGAAACTGGTCCACAAGGTCCTCAAGGAAACCCCGGAAATACAGGAGCGCAAGGCGAAACTGGTCCACAGGGTCCACAAGGAAACACAGGTGCACAGGGTAATACTGGAGCACAAGGAAACACTGGTCCACAAGGCGAAACTGGTCCACAGGGTCCACAAGGAAATACAGGAGCGCAAGGCGAGACTGGTCCTCAAGGTCCTCAAGGAAATACAGGAAACACTGGTCCTCAAGGTCCACAAGGTGATACTGGAGCACAAGGTCCTCAAGGAAACACTGGAGCACAAGGAAATACAGGTCCACAAGGTGAAACTGGTCCACAGGGTCCACAAGGAAACACAGGAGCACAAGGAAACACAGGAGCACAAGGCGAAACTGGTCCTCAAGGTCCTCAAGGAAATACAGGAAACACTGGTCCACAAGGTCCACAAGGTGATACTGGAGCACAAGGTCCACAAGGAAACACCGGAAATACAGGAGCACAAGGTGAAACTGGTCCACAGGGTCCTCAAGGAAACCAAGGTCCACAAGGAAACACAGGAGCACAAGGAAATACTGGTCCAACTGGCCCACAAGGTCCTGCTGGTACAAGCTGTTGGGATTTAAATGGTAATGGAGTAAACGATGGTTTCGAAGATACCAACGGAGACGGCCAATACACAGCAGCAGATTGTCAAGGTCCAACAGGATCTACTGGAGCTACAGGTCCTCAAGGTCCAATTGGAAATACTGGTCCACAAGGTCCACAAGGTCCACAAGGAAATACTGGAAATACAGGAGCACAAGGTGAAACTGGTCCACAGGGTCCACAAGGAAATACTGGAAATACAGGTCCTCAAGGTCCACAAGGAAATACAGGAAACACAGGAGCGCAAGGCGAAACTGGTCCTCAAGGTCCTCAAGGAAATACAGGAAACACTGGTCCACAAGGCCCACAAGGTGAAACTGGAAATACTGGTCCACAAGGTCCTCAAGGAAATACAGGAAACACTGGTCCTCAAGGTCCACAAGGTGAAACTGGAAATACTGGTCCACAAGGTCCTCAAGGAAATACAGGTAACACTGGTCCACAAGGCCCACAAGGTGAAACTGGAAACACTGGTCCACAAGGTCCTCAAGGAAATACAGGAAACACTGGCCCACAAGGCCCACAAGGTGAAACTGGTCCTCAAGGCCCACAAGGAAATACAGGAAACACTGGTCCTCAAGGTCCTCAAGGAAATACAGGAGAAACAGGAGCACAAGGTCCTCAAGGAGATACTGGTCCACAAGGAAATACTGGTCCTCAAGGAGCACAAGGAAATACTGGTCCTGTAGGTCCACAAGGAAATGCTGGTCCTCAAGGGGCAACAGGTATTATGTGTTGGGATGAAGATGGTGATGGCTTTAATGACATCGTAGAAGATTTCAATGGTGACGGAGTATTTGATGCTAAAGATTGTCAAGGTGCTCAAGGCCCTATCGGTCCTCAAGGTCCACAAGGTATTGTTGGTCCAACTGGACCTAAAGGTGAAGCAGGTGACACAGGAGCACAAGGTCCACAAGGTTTAACAGGTCCTACAGGTCCTAAAGGCCCTAAAGGTTCTACAGGTGATACTGGTCCAGTTGGTCCACAAGGTCCGTCGGGAGTAAACGGTATCCACTGCTGGGATTTAGACGAAGATGGCATCAATGATCCATTAGAAGATGTTAATGCTGATGGTCTTTGGAATACTGATGATTGTGGTTGTGCTTGCGCAGATGGTGGCGGAGGGCTTAAGCCTGAAACTCAGACAATCATTGTTCTTCCAACTATGCCTGAATTGGCTGAAGAGTGTGAAGATATCTACAAATTGCCAGCAATTCTTGATGGTGTAGATGCTAATACTTCTGCTTTGGATGAATTGAAAAAAGCACTTGGTGTTGTTCAGAATAACAACGTTCAAGACTTCGGTTCAATGAAAGTTTCAGCTAATGAAATCTGGATTCCATTTACAGAAACATTCACTTCTGTTCCAGTTATAACATTGACTCCTAATAAATCAGGTGTTAGTGTTTATGTAAGCGAAAAAACTGAAAAAGGATTCAAAGTAGTAGTAGAAAATACTACTGGATCTGATGTAAGTTTTGATTGGATAGCAATTGCTAAGAAGTAATTCTTAGATAATCTAATAACCAAGGCCTCCTGCTTCTGCAGGAGGCCTTTTTTTTTGTTTTTTTTTTGATGTTTATTATGCATATTAATAAATTATGCATACTTTTGCATCGCTTTTAAATAAAGCACGAAATATAGTATTCAATTAAATTAATGGAAGTATAGGGATTTAGGTACTGAGCGTACCCCCTTCGTAATTGAAATTACAGCTGCCCTCTTAGTATTTGAATTTGGACTACTTGCCCAAGTTTTTTTCTAGGAGCTATTGTAATTATAAACTTCTTTAAAGCTCAAGAAAAAAAGTTGATATGCCAACCATACAACAACTTGTTAGAAAAGGCCGTAAGGTAATTAAAACACCAACAAAATCTAAGGCACTACAATCGTGTCCTCAGAAAAGAGGTGTATGTACAAGGGTTTATACAACAACTCCTAAGAAACCTAATTCGGCTCTGCGTAAAGTTGCTAAAGTTAGATTGACTAACAGTAAAGAGATTATTGCATACATTCCTGGTGAAGGACACAATCTGCAAGAACACTCTATTGTACTGATTAGAGGAGGAAGAGTAAAAGATCTTCCAGGTGTGAGATATCACATCGTAAGAGGTGCTTTAGATACTGCTGGGGTTTCTGATAGGAAACAGAGCCGTTCAAAGTATGGAGCTAAAAGACCTAAAAAATAACTAACAAATCTGAAATAAGAATCCAATGAGAAAGGCAAGAGCGAAAAAAAGATATCTGGCGCCGGATCCAAAATTTAACGATCCTTTAGTTACCAGATTTGTGAATAACATGATGTGGAGCGGAAAGAAAAGTGCTGCATTTAAAATATTCTATGATGCTGTAGAGAAAGTCTCAGAATCAACAAGTGAAGATGGTTTCCAGCTTTGGAAAAAAGCATTGAGTAATGTCATGCCGGAAGTTGAAGTTAGAAGTAGACGTATCGGTGGTGCAACTTTTCAGATCCCAACTCAAATCAGAGGGGATAGAAAAGTTTCCATGGGGATTAAATGGTTAATCCTTTATGCTAGAAAAAGAAATGGTAAATCAATGGCTGAAAAATTATCAGCTGAGATTGTTGCTGCTTCAAGAAAAGAAGGGGCTGCCGTTAAAAAAAGAGAAGATACTCATAGAATGGCTGAAGCAAACAAAGCATTCTCTCACTTTAGAGTTTAAATAAATTATCACCTAAGTAAGGCTATAAAATAAATTTAAAATGTCAAGAGATTTAAAATTTACCAGAAATATCGGGATCGCGGCTCACATTGATGCTGGGAAAACGACCACAACTGAAAGAGTGTTGTACTTTACTGGTATTACGCATAAAATTGGTGAGGTTCATGATGGCGCTGCTACTATGGACTGGATGGAACAAGAGCAGGAAAGAGGTATTACAATTACTTCTGCTGCAACGAAAACTGAATGGACTTATAGAGACCAACCTTTTCATGTTAACATCATCGATACACCAGGACACGTTGATTTTACAGTTGAAGTTGAACGTTCTCTAAGAGTTCTTGATGGTGTCGTTGCCTTATTCTGTGCAGTTTCGGGGGTAGAACCTCAATCTGAAACAGTTTGGAGACAAGCCAACAGATACAAAGTTCCTCGTATTGGTTTTGTAAACAAAATGGACCGTTCTGGAGCTGACTTTCTCGAAGTTGTAAAGCAAGTAAGAGAAATGCTTGGTGCTAATCCAGTTCCACTTCAATTGCCTATCGGTGCTGAGGATGATTT
Organism: uncultured Chitinophagales bacterium; assembly: GCA_937927195.1. Taxonomy (GTDB): domain Bacteria; phylum Bacteroidota; class Bacteroidia; order Chitinophagales; family UBA2359; genus JAHDGP01. The sequence goes on along the minus strand of CALBCY010000296.1, from coordinate 16,975 downwards.
TAAAGGAATCATTGATTTAATCAACAACAAAGGAATCATCTGGGATGAAGAATCTAATGGGATGAAATGGGAGGAAATTGAAGTTCCTGCCGATATGAAAGAAGAAGTTGATATGTATCGCGAAAAGCTTGTTGAAGCTGTTGCTGAATACGACGATTCAATCATGGAAAAGTTCTTTGAAGATCCTGATTCAATATCAGAAGATGAGTTGATGACCGCAATTAGAAAAGCAACGATTGATATGTCTATCATTCCAATGCTTTGTGGATCAGCTTTCAAAAACAAAGGAGTTCAAAACTTACTTGATGCTGTTTGCACTTATTTACCTTCTCCACTTGATATTGAAGCAGTAGAAGGTACCAATCCTGACTCGGGTGAAATAGAATTGAGAAAACCATCTGTAGATGAGCCATTCTCAGCTTTGGCATTCAAGATCGCTACCGATCCTTATGTAGGGCGTTTGGCTTTCTTCAGAGTGTACTCTGGTAAATTAGATGCAGGATCTTATATTCTAAACAACAGATCAGGTAAAAAAGAAAGAATCTCTCGTATCTATCAAATGCACGCCAACAAACAAAATCCAGTAGATGTAATTGAAGCTGGAGATATTGGAGCTGGTGTTGGATTCAAAGATATTAAAACTGGTGACACACTTACGGATTTGAAATCTCCTATCATATTAGAGAGCATGGATTTCCCAGACCCAGTTATCTCTATGGCAATTGAGCCTAAAACTCAAAAAGACATGGATAAACTAGGTATGGCTTTAGCAAAACTTGCTGAAGAAGATCCTACTTTCAAAGTTAGATTTGATGAGAATACAGGACAAACTGTAATCAGCGGAATGGGAGAGCTTCACTTAGAAATCTTATGTGATAGGTTGAAAAGAGAGTTCGGTGTAGAATCTAACCAAGGAGCTCCTCAGGTAAATTATAAAGAAGCTGTGACTCTTTCGGTTACACACAGAGAAACATACAAGAAGCAATCTGGTGGTCGTGGTAAGTTTGGTGATATTACAGTAGACTTTGGACCAGCTGATCCAGATCCAGAAACTGGTATTGTAAATGAAGGCTTGCAATTTGAAAACGCAATTGTTGGTGGATCAATTCCAAGAGAATTTATTCCATCAGTTGAAAAAGGATTCAAAACAGCAATGGCAACTGGGCCTTTGGCCGGTTACGAAATGCCTTCTCTAAAAGTAAGACTTCATGATGGAAGTTTCCACGCAGTGGATTCAGATGCAATCTCCTTTGAGCTTTGCGCCAAAATGGCTTACAGACATGCAGCCGCTAAAGCTAAAACAGTTTTATTGGAGCCTTTGATGAAATTAGAGGTTATTACACCAGAAGAAAACACTGGAGATGTTGTAGGTGATTTGAACAGAAGAAGAGGAATAGTGGAAGGAATGGATATCAAACACGGAGCTCAAGTTATTAAAGCTAAAGTGCCTTTGTCTGAAATGTTTGGTTATGTTACTACACTTAGAACATTGACTTCAGGTAGAGCAACTTCAACTATGGAATTTTCACATTATGAACAAGCACCTGAAGGAATTGCGAAAAAAGTGATTGAAAAGGCTCAGGGTAAAGTAAATGCAGAATAGATTACACTATGGCACAGAAAATTAGAATTAAACTTAAGTCTTACGATCATAATTTGGTTGACAAGTCAGCTGAAAAAATTGTAAAAACAGTTAGGACAACTGGAGCAGTAGTATCGGGTCCGATACCATTGCCAACTCACAAAAGAATTTTTACCGTTCTTAAATCACCTCACGTGAATAAGAAATCAAGGGAACAATTTCAATTGTGTACTTACAAAAGATTATTAGACATTTATAGTTCAACTTCAAAAACTATCGACGCTCTAATGAAATTGGAGCTTCCAAGTGGAGTAGATGTTGAAATAAAAGTATAAAAAATGACAGGATTAATAGGTAGAAAATTGGGAATGACCAGCATCTTCAAAGAAGATGGAACAAATATACCTTGTACCATCATCGAAGCAGGTCCTTGTTTCGTATCCCAAATGAAAAACGAGGATTCTGATGGATATGATGCGGTTCAATTAACTTTTGGCCAACGCAAAGAGAAAAATGTAAGTAAAGCACTTCTTGGACATTTGCAAAAGTCGAATCAAGATGGCGTTCAAAAAATCAAAGAATTTAGAAATTTTGAAGGCGAGGTTGAGTTAGGTGGAACTGTCGATGTTGGAATATTTGAGGAAGGTGACATCATAAACGTTGTTGGTAAATCCAAAGGTAAAGGATTTCAGGGTGTTGTAAAAAGACACAATTTCCATGGTGTAGGTCAAGCAACTCACGGTCAGCACAATAGATTGCGTGCTCCTGGATCAATTGGTGCAGCTTCCTATCCAGCTAGAGTATTCAAAGGAATGAGAATGGCTGGAAGAACAGGTAACAACCAAATTAAAGTTAAAAACCTGGAAGTAATTAAAATCTTTAAGGATAAGAATCTCTTGCTTGTTAAAGGTGGCGTACCTGGAGCAAAAGGCTCAATTTTATTCATAGAAAAATAGCCTAGGACAATGAAACTTGATATATATAGCGTAGAGGGTAACTCAACTGGTAAACAGGTAGATCTTGATGAAAAAATCTTTGGTATTGAACCAAATGATCATTGTATTTACCTTGCAGTTAAGCAATTTCGCGCCCACCAAAGACAAGGAACGCACAAAACAAAAGAGCGTAACGAAATTGCTGGGTCTAGAAAGAAGATTAAAAAGCAAAAAGGAACGGGAACAGCTCGTTTCGGTGATATCAAAAACCCGATCTTTAGAGGCGGTGGAAGAATTTTTGGTCCTAGACCAAGAACATACTCTCTTGACCTTAACAAAAAAGTAAAGCAATTAGCAAGAAATTCTGTGCTGAGCCAAAAAGTTAAGAATGAAGAGGTAATCGTTTTAGAAGACTTCACTTTCGATACACCTAAAACTAAGAACTATGTTGAAATGCTAAAAAAGCTAAAGCTTGATGGCAAGAAAACACTCTTGGTAGTTAATGACGGATCTACTGACAAGAATTTAAACCTTTCAGTTAGAAATCTTGAATCGGCAAAGGTGAGTAAAGTTTCAGGTCTGAATACTTATGAAATTTTGAATGCGAATACTTTGATTTTTGCTGAAAGTGCAATTAAAGCAATCGTTTAATACAAAAAACATTACCAGAGATGGCAAAAACAATATTAATAAAACCAGTGATCAGCGAAAAGGCGGATGCACTTGCAGAAAAGTCTAACAGATATACTTTTTATGTAAATCCAAGCGCCAATAAACTGGAAATCAAAAGAGCGGTCAAGGATATGTTTGGTGTAGAAGCAATTGCGGTTAACACAAGCATTTTACCAAGAAAATCTCGCTCAAGATTTACAAAGGCTGGTTTCGTGCAAGGAGCTACAAAACTTAGAAAAAAGGCTGTTGTTACGCTTGCAGAAGGAGAAGAGATTGACTTTTACGACAATCTTTAATATAAAAAGGATTATTTAACTAAGGTTTATCGATAACCGATATCTATCGAATTATGGCAGTAAAAAAATACAATCCAACAACACCAGGAACTCGTTTCAGAATAAGCGTTGACTTTGTTGAATTGACGACCAGTAAGCCGGAAAAAAGCTTGTTGGCTCCGATTCACCAAAAAGCGGGAAGAAATTCCCAAGGTCGAATCACAACAAGAAATAGAGGTGGTGGACACAAAAGACGTTACAGAATAATTGATTTCAAAAGAAATAAGTTCGGTGTTCCGGCTACTGTTGAAACAATTGAATACGACCCAAATCGTACTTGCTTTATTTCTTTAGTGAAATATGAAGATGGTGAAAAGAAATACATCATCGCTCCAGACGGAATTAAAGTAGGAGATATAATTATGTCAGGTCCAGGGGCTACTCCTGATCTAGGTAATGCTCTATATCTAAAAGATATCCCTTTAGGTACAACAGTACACAATATTGAGTTACAACCAGGAAAAGGTGGTTGCATCGCAAGAAGTGCTGGAACCTACGGACAATTAGCAAACAAAGAAGGTAAGTATGCTTTGATGAAAATGCCTTCAGGGGAAACAAGATTAGTTTTGTTAACCTGCTTAGCTACCGTCGGAACAGTTTCTAATTCAGATCACAGTTTGCAAGTACTTGCGAAAGCGGGAAGAAGCAGATGGTTAGGAAAAAGACCTAGAGTTCGTGGTGTAGCAATGAACCCTGTAGATCACCCAATGGGTGGTGGTGAAGGTAAATCCTCCGGGGGACAACCTAGATCTAGAACAGGATTATATTCTAAAGGGAAGAAAACTAGAAACAAAAACAAAGCTTCTTCTAAATTGATTATCAGTAAGAAAAAAAATAGGAAATAATGGCTAGATCATTAAAAAAGGGACCTTACATAGCGTTTAAGCTTCAGAAGAAAATTGATGCCCTTACCGATTCAGGAAAGAAAAAAGTAATTAAAACTTGGTCTCGATCATCAATGATCACTCCAGAATTTGTAGGACAGACGATTGCGGTTCACAACGGAAATAAATTTATCCCTGTTTATGTTACAGAAAACATGGTGGGTCATAAATTAGGGGAGTTTTCTCCAACTAGAAATTTCAAAGGACACTCATCTAAAAAATAAGAACAATGGAAGCAATTGCAAGATTTAAAAATAATCGCAGATCTCCACGAAAAGTGAGATTGGTTGCCGACTTGGTAAGAGGTAAAGATGTAAATCAAGCTTTAAATCTTTTGAAGTTTTCAACTAAACATGCATCAAAAGATATTGAAAAATTGATTTTGTCTGCAATTTCTAACTGGCAAATCAAAAATGAAGATGCCGATGTCGAAGAGGCGGCTTTGTATGTGAAGAGAATTTGGGTGGATCAGGGAAGAAGCTTGAAAAGATTCAGACCAGCTCCATTTGGTAGACCACACAAAATAAGAAAACGTTCAAGTCATATATCATTAACCCTGGATAGTAAACAAGAACAGGAAAATTAACCAAATTAAAAGTTCGTGTCTTAAAGGCACTTATATAATAATATTATGGGACAGAAAACAAATCCAATAGCCAATAGATTAGGATACATCAAAGGATGGGATTCTAACTGGTACGGTAGTTCTAAAGATTTTGCTGATAAACTTGTTGAAGACGAAAAAATCCGTGATTATCTGAACGCCAGAATCAATAAAGGTGGTATTTCTAAAATCGTTATCGAAAGAACTCTCAAGAGAATCACTGTAACTATTCATACGTCTCGTCCGGGAATTATCATTGGTAAAGGTGGTAGCGAAGTTGATAGAGTAAGAGAGGAGTTGAAAAAATTGACTAAAACTGAGGTTCAAATCAATATTGTAGAAATTCGTCGTCCGGAACTTGATGCTTTTATTGTTGCTGAAAACGTTGCTAAACAATTGCAGGCTAGAATTAACTTCCGTCGTGCAATCAAAATGGCCATCGCTTCTACCATGAGAATGGGAGCTGAAGGTATCAAGATTAGAGTTTCTGGACGTTTGAATGGAGCAGAGATGGCACGTTCTGAAGAATACAAAGAAGGTAGAACTCCTTTGCACACTTTTAGAGCAGATATAGATTATGCACTTTGCGAGGCTAAAACAATTTACGGAATCATTGGTGTTAAAGTATGGATTTGTAAAGGAGAAATTTATGGTAAGCCAGACTTGTCTCCAGTAAAACCTAAAAAACAGGAAAGAAGAAGACCTCAAGGAGGTGGACGTGGTCGAAGAGGCGGCAACAGATAATATTCCTGATTCTAAAAAAGTAGAACAATGTTACAACCGAAAAGAACAAAATTTAGAAGACAGCAGAAAGGCAGAATCAAAGGGATTGCTGGTAGAGGAGCTAAAATTTCCTTCGGATCTTTTGGTCTAAAATCAATGAATGAAGGTTTTATTTCATCCAAGACGATTGAAGCTGCCAGGGTTGCTATGACCCGTTATATGAAAAGAGAGGGTAAAGTTTGGATTAGAATTTTTCCGGACAAACCTTTGACCAAAAAACCTGCAGAGGTAAGAATGGGTAAAGGTAAGGGAGCTCCAGACAAATGGGTTGCTGTTGTTAAGCCGGGTACGATTATGTTTGAAGCAGAAGGGGTGCCATTAGCAGTTGCTAAAGAAGCAATGAGATTGGCCGCTCAAAAAATGCCTGTGATGACAAAATTTGTTGTAAGACCTGATTACGTAGAATAAATTGAAATAAAGTAAAATGTCTAAAAATCAATATACAGGAGAAGAACTTCGCAGGCTTTCAGATGCAGATCTGATTGCAAGATTGAAGGAAGATGAAGCGAGTTTTATTAAAATGAAATTCAATCACTCTGTCTCCATGATTGAAGATCCTAATAACATTAAGTTAAGAAAAAAGGATATCGCTCGATTAAAAACAGAATTGCGTGCAAGGCAACTTGCAAATAAAAAATAATAAGATGGACCAAGTAACTCAAAGAACTGCAAGAAAAACAAAAATAGGTTTGGTAACTTCCAATAAAATGGAAAAAACCATAACTGTTTCAATAGAACGTAAGTTGAAGCATGGGATGTACGGAAAGTATATTAAGAAAACCAAGAAGTACGTGGTTCATGATGAAACTAATGATTGTAACGAGGGAGATACAGTTAAAATAATGGAGACCAGACCGCTCAGCAAAAGAAAGAAGTGGAGATTGGTTGAAGTCCTTGAACGTGCGAAATAATTGATTAATAATTGCGATTATTTCTGACTCAAAATTAAATAAAAATGATACAACAAGAATCAAGACTTAGGGTTGCTGACAACAGCGGTGCAAAAGAAGTCCTATGTATAAAAGTGTTAGGCGGTAGTAAAAGACGCTATGCTTCTGTTGGAGACAAAATCATTGTAACTATCAAGGATGCAATGCCGGGTGGTGGAGTGAAAAAGGGAACGGTTTCTCCTGCTGTAGTTGTAAGAACTAAAAAAGAGATTAGAAGAAAGGATGGTTCTTACATCAGATTTGATGACAACGCAGTAGTTTTGCTTAATGCATCTGATGAGCCTAGAGGTACTCGTATCTTTGGCCCTGTCGCTAGAGAACTACGTGAAAAAGAATATATGAAAATCGTTTCGCTTGCCCCTGAGGTACTTTAAGGCGAACATTTAAGCTTAAGAGAAATGAAAAAAGCAAAGAACATAAAAATCCGCTTGAAGAAAGGTGATACCGTTCAGATTTTAGCTGGTAAGAATAAAGGCAAGTCTGGTAAAATTCTTTCTGTGGACCGCAAAAACTATAAGGCTTTTGTTGAAGAGGCAAATATCATCAAACGCCATACAAAACCTAATGCGGAATTCCCAGAAGGTGGAATTATTGAAAAAGAAGCACCGATCCATATTTCTAACCTAATGTTGGTTGATCCTAAAACTGGAAACCCAACAAGAACTGGTAGAAAAGAAGTTGGAGGAAAAAGTGTGCGTTATTCTAAAAAAACAGGAGATATTATTGACTAATGGAAAAGTTTGTACCAAGATTAAGAACAAAGTACTCTGAAGAAATTGCTCCAGCATTGCAGGAACAGTTTAAGTACAAATCAATCATGCAAGTTCCTAAACTTCTTAAGATTGTCGTTAACCAAGGTTTGGGGCAGGCAACTCAAGATAAGAAAATTGTGGATGTTGCAGTGGCTGAAATGACCATGATTACGGGCCAGCAGGCCGTAGCGACCATCGCTAAAAAATCAGTCTCTAACTTTAAGTTGAGAGAAGGAATGCCGATTGGTGCTAAAGTTACCCTTAGAGGTAATAGAATGTGGGAATTTCTAGATCGTTTGGTTTCAGTTTCCCTTCCAAGGGTAAGAGATTTTAGAGGAATTAATGACAAGAGTTTTGATGGTAGAGGAAACTATACCCTAGGAATTACTGAGCAAATAATTTTCCCTGAAATCAATATTGATAAAATAACTAGGATTTCTGGATTGGATATCAGTTTCGTTACTAGTGCTCCAACTGATGCTGAAGCATTGGCACTTTTGAAACTTTTGGGTATGCCTTTCAAAAATCAAAACAAATAGAATTATGGCTAGAGAAGCAACAAAAGCAAGAGAACGTAAAAGACGTAAATTAGTCGCTAAATACGCTGCTAGAAGAGCTAAGTACAAAGCCGAAGGTGATTACGAAGCTTTAGATCGTATTCCAAAAAATGCTTCACCTGTAAGACTTCACAATAGATGTCGTTTGACTGGTAGACCAAAGGGATATGTAAGATTCTTTGGCATCTCAAGGGTGAAACTTAGAGAAATGGCAGTTAACGGAAAAATTCCTGGCTTGACGAAAGCGAGCTGGTAATAAAAAAATAATTAAAGATATGTCAGCAATTACAGATCCAATAGGTGATTATTTAACAAGAGTGCGTAATGCCATTATGGCCAACCACAGAATCGTCGAAATTCCTGCATCCAATATCAAAAAAAGGATTACTGAAATTTTATACGATCAAGGATTCATCTATAGATACAAGTTTGAGGAAACTCAAAACAATCAAGGCAATATTAAAATCGCTTTGAAATATGATCCGCTTACTAAGCAATCTGCTATCACAAAATTGGTAAGAACAAGTCGCCCTGGTTTGAGAGAATATACGAAATCAGGTAAAATACCAAGAGTTATTAACGGTTTGGGAATATCAATCGTTTCTACCTCTAAAGGTGTGATGACCGACAAAGATGCCAGAGAGCAGAAAGTTGGTGGCGAGATTTTGTGCATGGTTTATTAAAATTTTGAAAACGACAAGTTATGTCTAGAATAGGAAATTTACCGATAAGTATCCCAAGTGGAGTTACCATTAATTATGACAAAAGTATTGTCACTGTTAAAGGTGCTAAAGGGGAACTAAAACAAAAAATAAATCCAGATATCAAGGTTGAAGTTGAGGATGGATCAATTAAAGTTACCCGTCCAACGGACCAAAAGAGACACAAGGCAATGCACGGATTGTACCGTTCATTAATCAATAACATGGTTATTGGAGTATCTGAAGGGTATACCAAAGAAATGGAATTGGTCGGTGTAGGTTATCGTGCTACAAATACCGGTAATCTTCTTGAGTTGATGCTAGGTTATTCTCACCCTATCTATTTTATGGTTCCAAACGACCTAAAGGTTGAAACCATTTCTGATAAGGGAAAGGCACCAGTTGTTAAATTGACTGGAACAGACAAACAATTGATTGGACAGGTTGCAGCAAAAATCAGAGCATTTAGAAAACCAGAACCTTACAAAGGAAAAGGTGTGAAATTTGTTGGTGAAATATTAAGACGTAAAGCTGGTAAAACGGCTGCTAAATAAGCCTGAAACCATAAAAGAAGTAAAAAAGATGGCAGTTAAAACAAGTAGAATAAGAAGACAGAAAATTAGATATAAGATTAGAAAGTCTATTAAAGGGACTTCTGATCGTCCTAGACTGTCTGTTTTCAGAAGTAATAAAGGAATCTATGTTCAAATTATCGATGATGTAGCTGGCCACACTTTGGTTGCTGCTGATTCGGGAAAAGTTGAAGGTTCAAAGATAGAATCTGCAAAGCAAGTAGGTAAAGCTATTGGTGAAAAAGCAGTTGCTGCTGGCATTAGCCAGGTAGTCTTTGACAGAGGTGGTTACCTTTATCATGGGAGAATCAAAGCATTGGCAGAAGGTGCAAGAGAAGCAGGTCTCAATTTCTAAAAAAATTAAAGTTTAAAAAGTGAAACAAAACACTAAAAGAGGTAACAAAAATTCCGATTCTGATTTAACAGATAAGGTAGTTGCTATAAACAGAGTTGCCAAGGTAACAAAAGGTGGTCGTACTTTCAGTTTCTCTGCTATCGTTGTGGTAGGAGATAGAAACGGATCTGTCGGTCATGGTTTGGGGAAAGCTCGTGAGGTAATTGAAGCAATTACCAAAGGAAAAGAAGAAGCATCAAGATCAATGGTAAGAGTACCTTTGTTTGATGGTACAATTCCTCATCGCCAACTAGGAAAATACGGCGCTGGAAAAGTTTTGCTTAGACCTGCATCTAAAGGTACCGGGGTAATCGCTGGTGGTCCGATGAGAGCGGTTTTGGAAAATGCTGGTGTTACTGATGTAATTGCTAAATCACTTGGTTCTTCGAACCCTCACAATATGATTAAGGCCACTATGGACGCTTTATCAAAATTGAGAGACCCTAGAGCTGTTGCAAAGCAACGTGGAATTAGCGTTAAAAAAGTATTTACAGGAAAGGATTAATTGCAAAGAAATTTGCTAAAAAATTAAGGCAATGGCTAAAGTAAAAATTACTCAGGTAAAAAGTGGAATTGATCGTTCCAAAAGACAAAAATTGACTTTGCAAGCACTTGGATTAAGAAAAATGCATGCAAGCGTTGAACATGAATTAAACCCTCAAATTCAAGGCATGATTAAAAAAGTTAATCACCTTGTAAAGGTAGAAGAGGTTTAATATTTTAAAATTAAGATTCTAATAGACAACGAAATGGAATTACATAATTTAAAACCTGCTGAAGGTTCAGTTAAGAATAGAAAGCGTATAGCTAGGGGTCAAGGTTCAACCAGAGGTGGTACTGCTACCCGTGGACACAAAGGAGCTCAATCTCGTTCGGGATACTCTAGAAAACGTGGTTTCGAGGGTGGACAAATGCCTTTGCAAAGAAGATTGCCAAAAAGAGGATTTAAGAATATCAATCGTGTTGAATATATCGGTTTAAATCTTGATGTTGTCTCTACTCTTGTTGCAAAACACAACATGTCTGAATTTTCTTTTGATAAACTTAGGGAATTAAACATAGTGGCGAAAAACGACAAAATTAAAATTTTGGGCAGAGGTGAACTCAACAAATCCGTAAGATTTGTTGTGCACGCATGTAGCGCTTCGGCTAAAGAAGCTATCCAAAATTCTGGTGGTAGCATTGATCTTATTTAATTTCGGAAACCTGGACGCAGTCTTTTCGTAGACTACAACCTGAAACCTTTGTTATGGACAAACTGATAGAAACCCTCAAAAATATCTGGAAAATTGAAGAGCTAAGGAATAAAATTCTTTATACCATGGCTCTTGTCCTTATTTATAGGATCGGTTCTTATGTTGTTCTACCTGGTATTGATCCGAATCAATTAGGTGGGCTACAAGCACAAGGACAATCCGGACTCCTCAGCATTCTTAATATGTTCGTTGGGGGATCTTTTGTCAGAGCATCTGTTTTTGCTCTGGGAATTATGCCATATATATCCGCTTCCATTGCCATGCAGTTATTAACGCTGGCAGTTCCGTATTTCCAGAAAATGCAGAAAGAAGGGGAGAGTGGCAGAAGAAAAGTTACTCAGCTTACAAGATACTTGACCATTGCGGTAACGCTCGTTCAAGGGATTGGGTATGTAACTTTTATCAAATCAATTGCTGGTGACGCTATGGTAATTAGCGGACCACTTTTCTACATTACAACAATGATCGTTCTAACAGCTGGTACAATGTTCTGTATGTGGCTGGGTGAAAAAATAACAGATAGAGGTATTGGAAATGGTATTTCATTGATCATCATGATCGGAATTATCGCTAACCTGCCTTTTGGATTCGCTGCAGAACTACAAGCTAAATTAGCTGGTGGTGGTGGTGGAATGGTATTCTTCTTAGTCGAATTAGCCATACTTTGTGCCATTGTCTTCGTGACTGTCTTATTGGTTCAAGGTGTTAGAAGAATCCCTGTTCAATATGCAAGAAGAACAGTTGGTAACAATGAATATGGTGGTGTTCGTCAGTTCATCCCACTGAGAGTTAATGCTTCTGGGGTAATGCCGATTATCTTTGCTCAGGCTTTAATGTTCGTTCCTTCATTGATCGGACAGTTTGCTCCGGACACTGCGCTCGGACAAAGCTTCGCTTCAGGTGATTATTATTACTCTGTTTGGTACAACTTTATATTCTTTTTATTGATCGTAATATTTACATATTTCTACACAGCCTTGATTATTAATCCTACTCAAATGGCTGACGATATGAAAAGAAACAACGGTTTTATTCCTGGTGTAAAACCTGGGAAAAATACAACCGAGTTTATTGACAATGTTCTTTCTAAAATTACCCTTCCGGGGGCAATTTTCCTTGGAATTATTGCAATCCTCCCTGTATTTGCCAATATGTTTGGTGTCAATCCACGTTTCGCTGATTTCTTCGGAGGTACTTCTCTGTTGATCCTTGTAGCGGTAGTATTGGATACATTACAACAAATCGAGAGCCACTTATTAATGCGTCATTATGATGGACTAATGAAAGGTGGAACAAGAATCAAAGGTAGAGCTACAGGTGCAGTTGGAGCCAGCGTTTAATGCTGAACTTTGACTAGATAAACTAGATAGATAAATGGTCTATTATAAAACTCAGGAAGAAATTGAATTGATGAGATTGAGTAACCTCATGGTTTCGAAAACCCATGCAGAAGTTGCTAGTTTTATTAGACCAGGAATTCCCTCTATCAAGTTAGACCAAATTGCAGAAGAATACATCAGAGACAATGGTGGTGTTCCAGGCTTTAAGGGATACAACGATTTCCCTTATACCTTATGTATGTCAATTAACGACGAAGTAGTACATGGTATGCCAGGAACCAGAGAACTTAGAGAAGGGGATGCTGTTTCTGTAGATTGTGGAGTTATTTTGAATGAATTTTACGGTGATTCAGCTTACACTTATTGTGTTGGTGAAATGAAGCCAGAAATCATTCAACTTTTGAAAGTTACCAAAGAAGCATTGTATCTCGGAATCGAACAAGCAGTCGTTGGACGAAGATTGGGAGATATTTCAGGAGCAATTCAAAAATTTGCTGAAGGCAAACATGGTTACGGAATTGTAAGAGAGTTGGTCGGACATGGAGTCGGAAAGTCTTTACATGAAAAGCCGGAAGTTCCCAATTATGGGAGACAAGGAACAGGTCCTAAATTGAAAAAAGGTTTGGTAATAGCAATAGAACCCATGATCAATTTAGGGAAAAGACATGTGAAACAACTCGACGATGGTTGGACAATCGCAACCAGAGATGGTATGGTTTCCGCCCATTTTGAGCACACAATCGCTGTTCAAGAGAAAAAGGCAGACATACTTTCTACCTTTGAATATACTGAAGAAGCGATAAAAAAGAACAGCGAACTTACTGCACTTGTTTAAACCAAAGAGCATGCAAAGAGTTATATGATTAATTATTTAATTATTGATAATAATTTTATTATCTTTGCACACTCAAAATTTTAATATGGGTAAACAAGACGTTATAAAACAAGATGGGGTAGTTATTGAGTCACTAGGGAATGCAAAATTCCGAGTTGAACTTCAAAATGGTCACGTCGTTCTTTCTCACATCGCCGGGAAAATGAGAATGAATTACATTAAAATTTTGCCTGGCGATAAGGTAGCAGTTGAAATGTCACCTTATGATTTGACAAGAGGAAGAATTACGTACAGATACAAGTAAGACAAGGCAAGTAAGACAAGGAAGAACAAGAAAGAGAATTATTCAAACGAAAATTGCCTTCTTGGGAGTTTTCAAAATAATGGAAAATGAAAGTTAGAACATCCATAAAAAAAAGAACCGTTGACTGTAAAATAGTCAAGAGAAAAGGGAGACTTTACGTTATAAACAAAAAGAATCCTAGGTTTAAACAAAGACAAGGTTAATACTATGGCAAGGATATCAGGAGTCGATTTACCAAAATATAAAAGAGGAGCAATAGCTCTTACTTATATCTACGGAATTGGAAGAACAAGAGCTTTGGAACTTCTTGAAAGATCAGGAATAGATCCAAACAAAAAAGTTAAAGACTATTCAGATGATGAAATAGTTGCCATACGTACTGCCATTTCAGATGGAGAGAGAAAGGTTGAGGGTGAGCTTAAAGCGGAAACTCAAACGAATATCAAACGTCTAATGGATATAGGCTGTTACAGAGGCATCCGTCACAGAAAAGGTCTACCTCTAAGAGGTCAAAGAACCAAAACCAATGCACGTAACCGTAAAGGTAAGCGTAAGACAGTAGCAGGTAAGAAAAAAGTAACTAAATAGAATCAGGCCATTGCTCTGCAATGCCTCCTAAATAATTAGCACTATGGCTAAAGGAAGAAAAGTAACGAAAAAAAGAAATGTTCAAGTTGGAACCGAAGGAAAAGCTTTTATAAAAGCTAGTTTCAACAACATTATTATCTCTATCACCAATGGTAACGGAGATGTTATCTCATGGGCTTCTGCTGGTAAAGCTGGATTTAGAGGATCTAAGAAAAACACTCCATACGCTGCGCAAATCGCTGCAACTGACGCTGCTAAAATAGCTTACGATGCAGGTGTTCGTAGAGTAGAGGTTTTTGTTAAAGGCCCTGGTTCTGGAAGAGAATCTGCTATTAGAACGATATCTAATAGTGGAATTGAAGTTACAATTATTAAGGATATTACTCCACTTCCTCATAATGGCTGTCGTCCACCAAAGAGAAGAAGAGTTTAATAGACTTTTTGATAAAATAAAAAAACGATTTTACTTAATACAAGCTGCTTAAAATAGCAACTTGTATTTTTGTTAATAGGAATAAAGAAATAAAATGGCAAGATACAGAGGTCCAAAATCAAAAATTGCTAGAAAGTTTGGAGAAGCTATTTTCGGATATGACAAAGCTTTTGAAAAGAAGAGCTACCCACCTGGGCAGCACGGTCCATCCAAAAGACGTAAACAACTTTCTGATTATGGTTTACAGCTTAAAGAAAAGCAAAAGGCTAAATATACTTATGGTGTTCTAGAACGCCAGTTTAGAAACCTTTTCAAGGAAGCTAACCGTCGTCCAGGTGTAACAGGTGAAAACTTGTTGCAATTGTTGGAATCTCGTATGGACAATGTTGTCTTTAGAATGGGCTTGGCTCCAACAAGAAGAGCTGCACGTCAATTAGTCGTTCACAAACACTTCAAAGTAAATGGAGTTGTTTGCAACGTTCCTTCTTGCCACATTAAGCCAAACGACATGATTTCTATCCGTGAAAAATCAAAGGATCTTGACGTAATTCAAGGGTCTTTGAACAAGAAAGGAAAGATGTTCGGTTGGATGGATTTCAATAGAGATATTTTAGAAGGAACTTACCTTTCTTATCCAGAAAGATCAGAAATTCCTGAGAATATCAACGAGCAGCTAATAGTAGAGCTTTACTCTAAGTAAGAAAAACAACTCAATCTATTTTTTTAAGAGTAAAATCAGAATGTATTTTCTGATTTCAAAATTGATAGTCCAAAAACAAAACAAAATATATGAGTTTATTGACATTCTATAAGCCGGATAAAATTATACTTCAAAAGGCAACTGACTTTGAAGGTACTTTTGAATTCCGCCCTTTGGAACCAGGTTTTGGAGTTACAGTAGGTAATGCTTTAAGAAGAGTTTTACTTTCTTCTTTAGAAGGTTACGCAATCTCCTCTGTTAGATTGAGCGGTACGGATCACGAATTTGCAACACTTGATGGTGTTATAGAAGACGTAACAGAAGTAGTTTTGAACCTAAAACAAGTTAGATTCAAAGCAAATGATCCTGAAGACGACGGACAAGCTGATAGAATTTTAATCAACATCAATGGTAAAGAAACTTTTACTGCTGGTGATCTTGAAAAATTCACTGAAAGATTTACAATTACAAACCCAGATTTGGTTATCTGCAACATGGACAGTTCAGTTAATCTTGAAATGGAAATCGTTGTTAAAAAAGGAAGAGGTTATGTTTCTTCTGAAGAAAACGATGCCAAAGACGAACCAATCGGGACCATTCCTATAGATTCAATCTTTACACCAATCAGAAATGTAAAGTATAAAATTGAAAACACACGTGTTGAGCAAAAAACAGATTACGAAAAACTAATCATTGACATCGTTACTGATGGAACTGTGCATCCTGAAGAAGCAATCAAGGAAGCTGCTCGTATTCTTATTCAACACCTAATGTTGATTTCAGACGAAAACATTACTTTCGATACGAAACCAGATCCAAGCGAGGAAATTGTTGATGAGCACGTATTACACATGCGTAAATTGCTTAAAACAAACCTTGAAGACCTTGATCTTTCTGTTAGAGCATACAACTGCTTGAAAGCTGCTAAGATTAATTCTTTGGGTGAATTGGTAAAGTATGATACTGCCGAATTAATCAAGTTCAGAAACTTCGGTAAAAAATCATTGATGGAAATCGAGGAATTGGTTATCAAAAATGGACTTTCATTTGGAATGGACTTGTCCAAGTATAAGTTAGACGAAGAATAAAATATTAAAAATTAGCCATTACGGCTCTCAATAGGTATCAATCATGAGACACGGAAAGAAATTTAATCATCTAGGTAGAAAAGCAGGACACCGTAAAGCGATGTTGGCAAACCTTGCGATCTCTTTGATCGAACACAAGAGAATTAAAACAACACTTGCAAAGGCAAAAGCATTGAGAAAATATGTTGAGCCAATGATTACAAGATCGAAAAACGATACTACTCACAATCGTAGAGTTGTTTTCTCTTCTTTGCAAAACAAAGAAGCTATCAAAGAATTGTTCGGAGATATTTCGACTACAATTGGGGAAAGACCAGGTGGTTATACTAGAATCTTAAAGATTGGTACTCGTTTAGGTGATGCTGCTGAAATGGCAATCATCGAATTGGTTGATTACAATCAAGATTTGTTGTCTGCTCCGAAAGAAGCTAAGAAGAAAACAAGAAGAAGCCGTTCTAGAAAGAAGAATACAGAAAATACTGATGCAGCAGTTGCAACTGAAACTGTAGTAGCTGAAAATGCTGCTGAACAAGTTGCAGATGTAGCAGAGGTTGAAACAGTTCAAGAAGTAGTTCAAGAACAGGTTGCTGAAGTTACTGATGTTGCTGAAGAAACAGTTGCTGAGGTTGCTGACACAGCAGAAGAAGCTGCAGATGAAGTTGCCAAAGAAGAACCTAAGGCTGAAGACGAGAACACAGAAGACGCTTAAT
>CALBCY010000295.1 GCA_937927195.1 uncultured Chitinophagales bacterium | reverse complement strand
TACAGCGCCTACATAAATGATGTTTTTAAACAACTGTTGGAGTCGTGGTTTCTCATAGTGTTCCATGGCCAATTTAATCATTGGGATTCCAATGTAATGGATGTCTTCTCTTATGTATTCGTCATGCAAAGGTTTGCTGCTGTCATATACAAAGTAACCACCAACGCGAACACTCTCAACATCTCTAGCCAGACTTTGGGGATTGACACCTACCAAAACATCTATTCCAGCCCTTCTGCCAAGATAACCCTTCTCGCTGATCCTTACTTCATACCAAGTAGGAAGGCCTTGAATATTGGAAGGAAAAATATTTTTCGGAGTAACTGGAATGCCCATTCTAAAAACAGATTTGGCAAACATTTCATTGGCCGAAGCCGATCCAGTCCCATTTACATTGGCAAACCGAACGACCAAATCATTTACAACAACCTGCTTTTCCATCTTTCTCGTAAGTTTTTGTAACATTGTAAATATACTTTTTCATATCCCAAGCAGCAGTTGGACATCGCTCAGCACATAAACCACAATGCAAGCAAACATCTTCATCTTTTACCATCACCCGCTTGGTTGGCAAATCATCTGAAACATATAAGTCCTGAGCAAGATTGATTGCTGGGGCTGTTAATTTAGTTCGCAAAACATCTTCTTCTGCATTTTCTGTAAAAGTGATGCAATCCGTTGGACAAACATCTACACAAGCATCGCATTCTATACACAAACTAGTACTAAAGACAGTCTGAACATCGCAGTTCAAACAACGCTGTGCTTCTTTAAATCCGTCTGGTAAATCAAAACCCAATTCGACCTCAACTTTCCTGTCTTTGAGAGATTTTTCTTTGTCTTCATGTGGGACTTTATATCTTAAATCATGCGCGATGCCATTGTCATAAGTCCATTCATGTATGCCCATTTTTTGGCTGACCAAATTGGTCATCGGGTCTAAACGATCCATGAGGTTTTCGCCATTACAAAATAAATCTATCGAAATGGCAGCTTGATGTCCATGAGCAACGGCAGTAATTACATTCTCAGGACCAAAAGCAGCATCGCCACCAAAAAATACATGTGGCAATGTTGATTGAAAGGTTGTTTTATCTAAAACTGGCAAATCCCATTTTCCAAATTCTATTCCAAGATCCCTTTCTATCCATGGGAAAGAATTGTCTTGACCAATAGCGATTAAAACATCATCGGCTTCTATGAAAGTATCTGGCTCTCCAGTTGGATGCAAGGAACGTTTTCCAATTTCATCATATTCTGCACGAACATGGCCGAACAAAACTCCTTTGAGTTTACCATTTTCGAAAACAAATTTCTTTGGAGGCATGTTGTTGAGAATCTTGATGTCTTCTCTTTCTGCATCTTCAATTTCCCAAGGAGAAGCCTTCATGTCTTTCCTAGGACTCCGAACAACTACCGTTACTTCATCACCACCCAATCGTTTGGAAGTCCGACAACAATCCATTGCTGTATTTCCTCCACCCAAAACGATTATTTTTTTTCCGACTGCTTCTTTGTGTTCAAAAGCAACATTGGCCAGAAATTCTATTCCAATGTGAATATTAGGTGAATGCTCATCATAACCTTCTATATTCAAAGCACGACCTTTGGGAGCTCCAGTTCCAACAAAAACAACATCGTATTTTTTGTTAATTATTTCAGCCATACTTTCAACAAATGTATTGAAGTGAGTATGGATGCCCATGTCTAATATGTAATTGACTTCTTCATCTAAAACCTCCATTGGCAATCTGAAAGAAGGAATTTGAGTCCTCATCATTCCACCACCTTTGTTCCATTCGTCGTACAAATGGATTTCATAACCCAAAGGAGCCAAATCTCTGGCGACCGTCAAAGATGCAGGACCTCCACCAATCAAGGCAACTTTTTTTCCATTCATAGGAAAAGGTCCTTGCGGCATTAGATGTTTTACGGCTCCTTTGTTATCAGCGGCAACCCGTTTCAATCGACAAATGGCAACAGGTTCTTCTTCAACTCTTCCACGACGGCATGCAGGTTCACAGGGCCTATCACAAGTTCGACCAAGAACGCCTGGAAAAACATTGGATTCCCAATTGATCATATAGGCCTCCGTATATTTCTTGGCAGCGATTAGACGAATGTATTCTGGAACGGGTGTGTGAGCGGGACAAGCATATTGGCAATCTACTACCTTATGAAAGTACTCTGGATCATTGATATTTGTAGGTTTCACATTAATGGATTTTATTAAATTTCAACAAAAAACAAATGTTTTGATTAAGCTTGGCAACTAAAAAACAATATCATTGATAACAAATATAACAGAATGCTGCCAAAATTAAAGTTTTGGGACATATAATATTATAACAATAAAAATGTTTTTGCCTTTAATTAAATATGTAAATGATCCTTCAAAAAAAATGCTTCCTTCTAATTTTATCATTTCACGATACCTTTCGACAAAAAAACAAGGCTATTTTAACACAGATTAGTGGCACAACCAGTACTTTCTTTACAAATTAAATCATAAAACGAATATTTTGTATTGGCGATTAATTAACACAATTACTTAATAAGTCAATTGAAATATTATATTTGTATACTTCTTATAAAACTAAATTTTCTTACTATTATGAAAGTTGGCATTCCAAAAGAACTCAAGGCAAATGAATTTCGTGTCGGCGCAACTCCAAAAACTGTAAAGCGATTAAAGAAGCAAGGATTTGAAGTCTACATTCAAAAGGATGCTGGTAAAATGGCAAACTATTCAAATGAAGATTACGAAGCTGCCGGAGCAAACATTCTAGACTCCATCGACAAAGTTTACAGCACATCCGATATTATTTTAAAAGTATTGTCAGTTACTGATGATGAAATTGAAATGATGCACGAAGGCCAGGTGATGCTCAGTTACCTTTATCCGGCACAAAATCCTGAACTACTAGAAAAATTGGCTGCAAAAAGAGTCAATGCAATTGCGATGGATGCCATTCCAAGAATTTCAAGAGCACAAAAAATGGATGTGCTTTCCTCAATGGCAAACATCGCTGGTTACCGATCAGTTATTGAAGGCGCTAATTATTTTGGGCGCTTTTTAAATGGCCAAATTACAGCAGCAGGAAAGGTCAACCCTGCAAAAGTTTTGGTAATAGGCGCCGGTGTTGCTGGACTAGCAGCAATCGGAACAGCCCGTTCATTGGGGGCAATTGTAAGAGCATTTGATACAAGAAGTGAGGTGGCTGAACAGATTGAAAGCATGGGAGCCGAATTTTTACAAGTAGAAATTGATGAAGATGGTTCAACTGCTTCAGGTTATTCGAAGGTAATGAGTCCTGCTTTTATAGAAGCTGAGATGGCCTTATTCAAAGAGCAAGCCAAGGAAGTTGACATCATTATTACCACCGCTCAAATTCCGGGAAGGGCAGCACCAAAGCTGATTTTGGATTACCATGTCGCAGCGATGAAACCAGGATCGGTCATTGTTGATTTAGCGGCCTCATCTGGAGGAAACTGCGTTTTGACCAAAGATGGAGAAATTTATAAAACTGACAATGGCGTAACCATTGTTGGAAAACTGGACCAATTGCCCGCTCAAGCAAGTCAATTGTTTGGCAACAACCTTTGCCATTTATTGGATGACATGGGCAAGGCTGAAAATTTCAAAATCGACATGGAAGACGATGTGGTGAAACGAGCCATGGTTACCCACAATGGAAATATTAATTGGCCCCCAGAACCCCTTCCTGTTAGCCCTAAAAAACCAAAAGTAGAACAAGCAGCAGCAGTTGGCAAGCCGGTTGCAGAAACCAAGCCAGCGAAAAAAGCAAGCTCAATGTTTATAACCCTAGGCCTTATCGCTGCTTTTCTATATTTGTTAGGAATGGTTGCCCCGGCAGATTTCATGGGACATTTCACAGTCTTTGTCTTGGCAGTATTTGTGGGATGGCAAGTTATATGGAATGTTTCTCATTCTTTGCACACCCCTTTAATGGCGGTTACCAATGCCATTAGCGGCATCATCATCATTGGAGGATTGTTGCAGACAAAAGACAATCTTTCTGATCCAATGACTATAATTGCATTTATAGCCATACTGGTTGCCAGTATAAATATCGTTGGTGGATTTTTTGTCACCCATCGAATGTTGAAAATGTTCAGAAAATAATTTAAAAATATTTTAGATATTCGATTCTAGACTTTAGACTTTGGAGTGCATTGATTGATGTTTGATAAATGCCAAAATCGTTTGAATAAAATATCTACCAAAGAATATATATATGATATCAGCACAATTACAAACAGCTTCTTATCTATTCGCTAGTATTTTGTTCATTCTCAGTCTTGGTGGATTGTCTTCTCAAGAATCTGCCAAGAAAGGTGTTCTTTATGGAATCATTGGAATGATCATAGCAGTCATATCCACGGTTTTAGGGGAAGGCGTTCAGGGGCAAATTTATATTGTCATTGCCATTTCCATTGCTTCAGTAATTGGAATATTATTGGCTAGAAAAGTCGAGATGACATCTATGCCTCAATTGGTTGCCATACTGCATAGTTTTGTCGGTTTGGCCGCTGTACTGGTTGGTTTTGGTTCCTATCTTGATCCTCATACTCATACCTTGGTGGGTGCTGCTCATACCATCCATTTGGTTGAAATATTTCTAGGCGTATTTATTGGCGCAATCACTTTCACCGGTTCTATCATTGCTTGGGGCAAGTTGGAGGGTAAAATAAGAAGCAAGCCCCTACTCTATCCCGGTCGGCACGCTGTCAATATTGGTTTGGTAATAGCTTCTATTGTGCTTTGTGTTTTATTTACAATGGCAGTTGGCACAGGCGGAATGATGTATTTAATCATCATGTCCCTTATTGCAAGTTTCATTGGTGTCATGCTGGTTATGGCAATTGGAGGAGCGGATATGCCAGTTGTGGTTTCGATGTTGAATTCTTATTCGGGATGGGCAGCCGCGGCTGCAGGATTTATGTTGGGCAACGACTTATTGATTGTAACTGGTGCATTGGTTGGCAGCTCAGGTGCCATCTTATCTATTATTATGTGCGATGCCATGAATCGTTCTTTTTTCTCTGTGATATTTGGAGGATTTGGCGCGGCACCGACTGGGCCAGCCATGGAAATTACTGGGGAAGTCAAATCTACAGACCATGAGGGTGTTGCCGATCTTTTGAAACAAGCCAAATCGGTTGTGATTGTTCCCGGCTATGGTATGGCTGTTGCAAAAGCACAATTTCCAGTGCATGAAATGGTTAACAAACTCAAGGCAGAAGGAAAAACAGTCCGCTTTGGTATTCACCCAGTAGCAGGTCGATTGCCTGGTCACATGAATGTATTATTGGCCGAGGCTAATGTTTCTTATGACATTGTGCTTGAAATGGATGAAATCAACGATGACCTTTCTGAAACAGATTTAGTTTTGGTAATAGGAGCGAATGACATTGTCAATCCAGGTGCCCAGAATGATCCGAATAGCCCCATTTATGGAATGCCAGTTATTGAAGTGTGGAATGCGAAAGATGTTATCGTCATGAAGCGTTCTATGGCGACAGGTTACGCGGGTGTTCAGAATCCCTTGTTCTTTAAAGAAAATACGACTATGTTGTATGGAGATGCGAAGGATAGCGTTTCGAAGATCAATGGTTTTTTATGATAATGAAAGTATTGGATCTTTAACAAACCAACAATTTATTCGCCATTACATAATTGCAAATTTGTCGTTGGCGAAAACATAAGCCGGCCTGTAGCATGCACAAGTTGCTCTTCCCTTGCTTTTCTTTTTGTAAACTTTGGGGACTAACATTCGGTAGGCCAGAGACCTCGGTGATCTGCGTAAGGCAACTGGAGCTTGCCACGAACCATTTAACATCAAAATGCCAACAGCTAAAGGCAAACAGCTAAAGGCCAATTGCTAAAGGCTAACAGCTAAAGACCAACAGCTTCCAATCAAACATTCCTCGGCTTATCATAACCACTCATTTCAATCATCATCTTGGCAATAATTTCACACATAATTTCAGAGGTTCCTCCCCCAATTCGACCCAATCTTGAATCACGGAACATTCTGGCCATGGGATAGTCTTCCATGTATCCATAACCGCCAAAGATTTGTAGACATTGATCCATTACCCTGTCGGATAGTTGAGTAGAAATCAGCTTGGCCATGGAGGCTTCTTTTACGATGTATTCTCCCTCTTGATACCGCTTGAATAAGCTATAAGTAAATTGTTTTACCATTTCAATTTCGGCAGACATTTGAGCGATGCGATGACGGAGCACTTGAAACTGTTTTAATTTCTTTCCAAAGGCTTCCCTTTCATTCATGTATTTCAATGTTAATGAAATGGCATATTCTGATTTGGCGTAGCCACCAACGGAAAGGGATAAACGCTCTGATACAAAATGCTCCATTATATAATAGAATCCCATATTTTCTACTCCCAATAAATTTTCAACAGGAACCTTTACATCTTCAAAAGCTATTTCACCAGTATCGGAAGCATTCCAACCAAGTTTTTCTAACTTAGTTGCAGAAACACCAATACTGTCTCGATCAATAATCAATATGCTCATTCCACCAGAACCTTTGGCTTCCGGGTCGGTCTTTACCAGGGCGAGTATAAAATCACTGAGGACACCATTGGTTATGAAAGTTTTAGAACCATTGACGATGAAATAATCTCCTTCCTTTTTTGCTGTTGTTTTCAATGCCTGAACATCTGATCCGCCATTCGGTTCGGTTATGGCCAAACAGCCAACAATTTCACCTTGAATACAAGGCTCCAAATATTTGTCCTTTATAAAATCACTTCCCTCAGAATTGATGTGTTTTATGGCTAAAAGCGGATGCGCACTTATCGATGCGGCAAAGCCTCCTGAATTGATCCAACCCAACTCTTCATCGAAAATCACATTGTACATTACATCCTGTTCCGAACCTCCATATTTTTCGGGCAAGGTCATTCCAAAGAATCCCATTTCACCAAACTTCTTGTAGATATCCCTCGGTATTTCACCATCCTTCTCCCAATCATCTAAATGTGGAACAACTTCTTTTTGAAGAAAATCTCTAAAGGTTTTTCTAAACAATTGATGCTCGGCAGTGAATGGGGAAATGATGGCTTCTTTTGATCTATTGACTTGATCTATTGTACTATCAGTTTTTTTATAGTTCGCATCATCAATGATCATTTTTGCAATGATTTCTCTCATCACTTCTGAACTTCCTCCTCCAATTGTTCCTACTCGAACATCGCGGTACATCCTAGCCAAAGGATAGTCTTCCATAAATCCGTAACCTCCAAAGAACTGAAGACATTGAGTGGCGACTTTTTCTTGCAATTCAGTACACAGCAATTTGGCCATAGAACAAAGCTTTACATCGTAAATGCCTTGATCATACATTTGGCAACAATAATAACTAAATGCTTTCATCGCTTCAACCTCAGATGCCAATTGTGCAAGTCTGTGACGCAAAACTTGAAATTTGCTGATTGGTTTTCCGAAAGCCATTCTTTCAGACATGTACTTCAAGGACTTGTCTATTGCACTTTCCATACTACTGATAGACGATGGGATAAAACACAATCGCTCCAATTGTAATCCGTTCATTAGATAATAAAATCCTTTCCCCTCTTCTCCTATCAGGTTTTCCGCTGGAACCTTAACATTGTCAAAAAACAATTCTGCAGTATCAGAAGCATGCCAACCTAATTTCTTCAATTTATTGGCAGTAATCCCTTCCGAGTTTCTATCGATAACCAAAAGGCTGATCGAGTTTGGGTTTTCTTTGGTGGGAGTTTTTACAACCGTGACAATGAAATCTCCATAAACGGCATTTGTAATAAAAGTTTTAGAACCATTGACAATGTAATTGCCTCCATCTTTGATCGCTTTTGTTTGAATATTCTGAACATCTGATCCTGCGCCCGGTTCTGTAATTCCAATGCAACTAATCAAGTCTCCTGAGATAATTCCTGGGAGATACTTTTCCTTTAAGCGATCAGAACCATATTTCAAAATATAAGGGGAGGACATGTATTGAACAACTTGCTGGGTAATGATGAATCCTCCACTGTTGATTTTACCCAATTCTTCGTTAAAAACCACATCATAAAAAAAGTCTAAATCTGATCCCCCATACTGTTTGGGATAATTTAATCCTAGAAAGCCCATTTCACCCATTTTCTTCCAAAGAGCTTTTGGAATTCTTTGTACTTCTTCCCATTCATCAATATTCGGAACAACTTCTTTTTGTAAAAAATCACTCAAACTTTGACGGAACAATTCGTGTTCTTCAGTAAAATTTTCATTGGTCATTTTGGACATTGAGTATTGACTTTTAATTGGATGATAGTGCTTGACAAGCGATCAAAAGTAACTATTATTTTGATTAAAGAAGATTGTTTGGAATGCATTAATTTTTAAGGCCTCCTATCAATGCGGGGCTTTAAATAGTGTTGCCTATTCGTGAAAATGAGATCAATAAATGAACATCTAATACAATGTTAAAGACTTAATTATCTAGGTAATGTTTTATTTCTTCCAAAATTTTGTCATTACCATTAATGTAATCGCTAAAATTATTTCGTACTGGAATATCTGGATTTAAGTTTTTAGCTGCCACCCCATAAAAGATATTTCCCCAAAACGTTTTAAACGGTTTATACTTGTTGGATTTCCAATCATGAAATCCTGTGGCTGCCCTAATTACCAATTCAGAGTTAGGTAATATAAAACGTTTTCCCTCAGCCCAAAAAACTAAGTTGTCACCTATTTCCTGACCAATAACAATGGCTTTTTCATTTGCAAAATGTTTCAACCTAGCAGCAGTACATATTCCTGCAGAAAAGGTGGCATTACCAGTAACTATAAAGATTTTACCTGTAACTAATTTGGGAATCTCTTTTGAAAATTTTAATTGCTTTAAATAATTACCGCCCGTATTGAAACGTAAGTCTACAATCAGATTTTGAGCATAAGTAGAATCAAGGGCTTTTTTAATGTCGTCTAAAAAGTTAGGTATTTTAGCAGAGGTATTTATTTGTATATATAAAGCTGACAATGAATCTATGGGTTTTATAAATCCTCGAACATTAGGTTGAGATAAATATATAGGAATTCTTTTTGTCATTAGAGCTAACCATTCGTTTATTGTATCTGCATAAATTTTATTGGCAGGAGCTAAGTTTCGCCAAGAATCGAATTCGTTTAAAGTGCCATATTTTTTTTCTGTACTTAGGTAAGTTACAATGGTATCTTGTCCAATAACAAATTCGTATTTAATAGAATCAATGCTACTTGTCAATCCCATCCCTTCTAAAAAATCAGGACTTGCCAATAAAAAGGAGCTTCTATATTTAAGCCATGATCTATTTCCTGAAAGATAAGAATCTATCTGCCGAATTAATTCTTCTATAGATTTGTTTTCTATTCTGTTTACCTGAGCTCCTAAATATTGTTCATATCCTGATTTTGCGCTAGTAACGTAAAGTCCGTCGTCAAACAAATAGAATTTCAAAGGAATGTTTCCAAACTTTCCAAAGTAAACAGTGGTATGTCCATCGTTTGCTTTACTAACACATTTAGAAATTAATAGCTTAATTTGATTGTCACTCAAATTGGCGACATTTAGTTTTACAGAATCAATAATTCTATTGGCTTTTTCAATTGAGTCTTTTGGAAAACTTTTGCATAAGTCAAAGTAATTATTTTGAAAATGAGATAAATCTTGATTCCAAGCCTCCATTCTACTTTTGGGACAACCAAAATGGGTATTGTATCTCAAATGATGACAAGCATTTAGCAGGAAGCAAAATAGAATCAGTGCAATTGCATTCATTACAAAAAACCTGTTTAGATTTCTTCTATTTTTCATTGGATGAATTAATGTTAAGCAAATAAGTTTTTCACGTTGGTTTTATCCGTCACCTATCAATCGACGAATAATGAGTGTCTCTGTGAGCTTCGAGCAGATATTCGGTGATTATCTGTTGGTGTGCAAAGTGCATTATTCTTTATTTGTTCTTTCTAAAATAAATGATGAAAAAGTTTTTACCCCAAGCCTAATACACTCTTCGTCGACCCTAAAATTTGGAGCATGGTTCATTGCAATAATGCCTTTATCATGGTTGGAGCCTCCAAGCAAAAAATACACACCAGGAATTTTCTGTTGGAAATAACAGAAATCATCATTAAAATAGGGTATTTGTCCATAGAAAGAACTTATCAAATCAATCCCATAAATCTTTGAAATTGCTTTAATTGATTCATTTGTCAGAACTTCATTATTCATTACAGTTGGATTGTCTTGAATGATCGCAACAGAATGGAACAGATTTTTATGCTTACCTGCCTTTATTTCACCTTCAATTTTAGCAATTATGCTATCAATTCTACTTGAACTTGTTTCATATAAATATGCGCGGATGTGAAGTTGGCCACCTTCTGTTTCTATAACTGCATTTTCATCCATAAAACAATAATCATTGAATATTGTATTCGGATTAGACAGCCCTATTTTAGGATCAAATGCATTCTGAAGATTCCAAGGTTCGGATTCAGGATGAATTCTTGTCATTTTATTTTTAATCTCCTCATATAAGGCTCTAGCTTCTAATTTAGAAATTTCATTTTTCATTGAAATCTGTATTCCTTTTTGATAGGCGAAGACTTCCTTTGGCTTAACCATAATTTTCCCAACTGGCAAAGCACAAACATGTAATCCGTATATCTCATCTGGATCTATTGTTTCAAACAAACCATTCTCAATCATATTCTTTGCCCCTTGAAAAGTCTCTTCTTCTGGTTGAAAAATGAAACAGATGGTTCCACTGATTGAACTTTTATACTTTGAAAGCACTTCTGCAATTCCAAGTCCAATTGCCATATGAACATCATGTCCACAACCATGCTGAATTCCTTTTACTTTTGACTTAAACTCAACATCATCCGAGAAATCATGAGGCAATGCATCCATATCTGCTCGCCA
The DNA here is from genome assembly GCA_937927195.1 of uncultured Chitinophagales bacterium. GTDB lineage: Bacteria > Bacteroidota > Bacteroidia > Chitinophagales > UBA2359 > JAHDGP01. The sequence continues at coordinate 5,976 of CALBCY010000295.1, read as the reverse complement.
AGCAATGCTTTTTCCTTGTTTTTCACCTTTTAAGATTCCAATTACACCATAACCACCGACAACAGTTTTTACTTCTAGTCCTAAATTCAGTAAGTAATTAGTAATAATTTTAGAGGTTCTAATTTCATTTCCAGCCAGTTCGGGATATTTGTGGAAATCTCGTCTAACTTCAACCAAACTATTGAAAATTTGGTCAGTATGATTTTGGATCTTTTGGTGGGTATTCTTTTTATTGGATGGCTTGCAACCAAATAGAATACTGAATAGAAATATGGACAATAAAACGCAGTGTTTAACTTGATTTTTCTTCATTTTTTTGACTTTAACTCATGATCCATTATTGGATGATTTGTCAAAGAAAGTCAGAAAATAACAACGATACCAAAACTAGTGACAAAGGGCTATATTTGTTGATTAGTTACTGGCTTTTGGGGTGAAATACTAATTTCTGGGCTAAAAACCTAAAGCTAATTTGATTGTTTTGTAGTAAGATTTCGATAAAGGGATATCTAAATCGTCATGATGAAACTGTATTTTGGCATTTTGTGAATTTCCTATTACAGTTTTTATTGCAGAAATATTTACTAAATAAGAGCGGTGGGATTTATATAAAAATGGAGCTTGTTTACTGATTGCTGTTAAGGTATTTCTAAATGTTTTTTGTTGGATGGCTTTGTCTTCTGTGTAAAATATTTTTACATAATTTTCAGACGCTTTTACAAATAAAATCACTTCCTTTTGAATGGATATTTTTTCTCCCTTATTTATTCCACAGAATTCAATTTCATCTAAAGATTCTGGGCCAATCAATACTCCAAATTTATTCCTAAAATAGAGATAAAATGGAAGAAGAATCAACACCACCGGTACTATTGAATGTTGAAAAAACCAAAGGCCATGTTTTAGGTATTCAATTCCATGATATTCATAATTAAAGAAGTCATTTAGAAAGACTTGATTATAAAAATGAATTGGTATACTTGAAATAAGCACAAAGGAAATAAAAGAAACAATTTCAGATTTAGTTTCCCACCTTTTGTTTTTATAATTATACCACAGATTTTCCATTCTTGCACAAAACAAATAGACTACAGAGAGTAATAAACCGAAGCCAGCAAATATTAAATACTTATGGCTGGAAACAAATCTATATGTGTCAAAAGGTTGCAGGAAAATCATGATAAACGTCACTATCCCACCTAGAATGGTACCGATTAAAAGTTGCTTTTTTAAATTAAAAGTGTAAGGTATTTGTTTGAATATTAATTCTAACATTTTGATCTATTTTGCATTATGTACAACGATAGTATATGTGGCGTTCTAAACTCGGGATCTCTTTCTCGATGCTTTGTAAGCCAGCTTTGATTTTTCCCTTCGCAAAACTAGCGACGAATTGTACTCTTTCTCCCCCTAAAATAAACCTTCAGAAAGAGACCAGCAAATGAAGGGCATATAAAATGTTGTCCGCATGTACTTTATGGTTTCCAAACTTATCTTCTGATCTAATTTTCTTACTATATAAGACGCTGTACTTTATCCAACAAATCCCAATATCGGCTGGATGCAAGCAGATTCACTCCTTCCCTTTTGAATGTCAGATTTTTTGTTGTCATCGAATGGGAAAATTAAACTTTGGAAATTGAGCTTATGGATGAGTATAACTTAAAAAATACCGATTAGATATTCCTTTGTGGTCATAATAAAGAGTCCTCCCCAGGCAAATTTCATTTGCCTGGGGAGGACTCTTTTATCTAACATTTACTTTCTTGAAAGAGACAAGTCACAACTGGTTTAGACAATTGTGAATTGTCTTTCGTAAAACCAATAGATCGGGTCGTCGGGTCGATTAGTCATGTTTACATTTTATTTACTTCTCCGGATCCAGTTATTGAGACTGATTTATGCTCTGGTTCTCCAGAATAGTAGACTTCACCAGATCCAGAAACCATTACATCCAAACTATGTTTACAGTCGACTTTGGCTTCACCGCTTCCCGAAACTGCGACCTTGCAAGATTTACTGGCCATATTTCTAGCATCTATTTCACCAGAACCGGATATCATAATTTCTAAATCTTCAGTCTTTCCATCCAATACAATGTCACCGGAGCCAGATACAATCACATTGAATTCTTTCGAATGAAATGAGTTCGTCATTTCTATGGATCCTGAACCAGACAAAACCAAGGAGCGCAGACTTTCCATCGATATTCTAATAACTGTTGGTTTTTGGTTTTTGGATCTTTTCCAATTGTAATTTTTCTTGGAACCAACATACAAGGTTTTGTTTTTCATTTCGAAGTCCAGATATTCACCATTTTCTACCTCAATACTTTGCTTAGAGCTTTGGGTTAAAATAACATCTGCAGAAGTACTAAAAACCAACTTATCAAACTCACCAAAATCCAGGTTTTGGTTTATGCTTTGAGCATTTCCAATTAATGATCCTATTAAAACTAGGGTACAGAATAAAAATAGATACTTTTTCATCTTTTAGGTTTATTTGTTTGTATTAAGGACGAAAGATTAAATAAAGGGTTGGAATTCTAAACACCTTTCACGCAAAAAAAACCATTTCCAGAATAAATGGGTGGGAAGTATAACCGAATCCATTTTTCAAAAACTGGATCAGGCAGGTTGCAACATTAATTGAAACCAAGTAAAACACTTTCTGCCTACTTAAGACTTAATCAATAATAATTCCTGATAAACATCAATCAAAAAGCGCCATCGGCAAAATGTTTTATAGCGAAGGTATGATTGCAATCAACCGAGGCTTCCTCTTTAGTGCTGCTCAAAACATCCTCTCAACCCTATTCAAAGTGGGCGACAAAACCTCCTACGAATTAATGGTCAATTTTTATCAATATTATGCCAATGGACAAAGTGTTTCTGAAGCACTTGGAAATGCCAAAAGGAAAATGCTTGAAAAGGGCTATGTTCCTGTTAAACATTGGGCAGCTTTTGTGCACATTGAGAAATAACAAAAGACAGCTTTTTAGTAGTTTATTTTTATATATGTTAGCTGGATTTACTACTTTTATCTAAAGTATATTCATTAACAAATCGGTGAAGGATAAATTAGATGGAAAGGCAGGTAGAAGACTGGTTAGAAAAGATAAATAAAAAATGGTTAAGCCTGAAATTTCAGGCCACTATAGATCTTTGCAATGAAGCACTAGAGAAGGCATCATATCCTGAAATTCTCATCATCAAAGCCAAAGCGGAGCTCATCATTAGAAAAACTTTGGATTGCCAAAGTTCTTTAGATCGCCTGAAAATAATGGACTTAAGTACCGAAATTTCAATTGAACATAGAATAATTCAGAGCACAGTATTCAGAAGGGAAGAACAATTTGAAAAGGCCATAAGTATCGGGGAAGAACTGAAAGCTATACTAAATGACAAACAAAAACTCCAAAACAATCTAAAAAAAGAACTCAAAGCCAAAATAAAACTTGAACTAGGGCATTTACATTTCACCAAAGGCAGATATAAAGAAGCTCAAATCCATTTTAAACAGGCCAAGGAATTATTAAAAGATCATAAGAACTCGAACACTTATTACAACCTTCTTATCTCGATATTGTCTGTGTATAAAGTTCAGGGGAAATTCGAGGAAGCAATTAAAATACACAATAAAATAATAAAGGAGTCTGAAGAATATTTGGAGCATCCACAATACTGGCAATTGTGCTCCAATCTGTTTCGTGCAGAAATCATGACCCTTCTAGCCCAATATGATGACTCGATAGAAAAATTAAAAATTTGCGAACAGGTCTTAAATAACAATTGGGAAAAAGGCGAAATGAGTGTCACACTTTCAATGACTTATCTTCTTTTTGCATTTAACTATTTGGATAAATATGACAATTATGAATCCATCTTTTATGCGGAGAAATTAATACTGATAACTGAGAATAATAAAGACCAATTTTATCGAATAGCTTGCAATACTCTTTCAAAAAGTTATTTGCAGGTTGGTAAGATTGAGAAATCCAAAGAGTATATATCAAAATCTTATGAATTTTACAAAAACCAAAATGGACTAAAACCAAGTGTTCCCCTTGTCGAGATTTATAGGAGAATGGGTGAAGTCTATATCAACGAAGATCCTAAACTTGCAAAAAAGTATTCCTTAAAAGCTATCAAAATTATTGACGCTCTAAAATTAGATAAGGATAATTGGCAAAGGTTAGGTCCTACTATTAATCTCTGGAATGTTAGCAGCGGAGAGAAAAAAATACAACATGCAAAGAAACTTGTAAAGATGGTTTCAATAGGTAAAGATTTCCAAAGAGCAGCTTATTATTATAATTGCCTTGGTATTGCTTATTTAGAAAATGATCAATTAGAAGAAGCTATTCATAATTTCGAAACAGGACTTAAGATTAGTATGATAAAGGACAGAAATAATAAAGCTATTTCACTAAGACCAAATGAAAACTGGTTTGCATATTTTTCCATTGGTAAATGTTATTTTCAAAAATACAAATCCAATTCTTACACTTTAAACTTATGGAAGGCAGAAAACTATTTTAATAATGCTAAAGAACTTTTGGTACAAGTACGCCGAGAATACCAATCTGAAAGATCCAAGACCTTATTTAATGAACAACTGCTTTCCTTTCAAAAACTATTTATTGAATTGATGCTTGAAAGGGAGGAAGTTTTATCAAATGATACACTCGATGAAATTTTATCAATCATAGAATTTAATAAGGCGGACACACTGAAATTTCAAATAAACGACCTTGCAGCAAAAAATGTCATTGCTAACAAAGAAATTCTACATACAGAAAATCGAATCAAAAAGGAATTGATTGAACTGGAAAACCAACTGAATGATCCAAGCAAACATGACACTGATTTACAAAACATTTTTTTTGACAAAAAATATGAATATAAAAAATTAATCAAAAAACTAGAATTTGAAAATCCAGATTATTTTGAAATAAAATTTAGTACTCAATCCATCTCAATTGAAGAAATCAGAGCGGAGTTAAATGACGATCAAATAATGATTAACTACTTTGTTTTTGAAGACAAATTATTCATTCTGGCCATCGATCAAATAGAAGCAATATTAGAAGAAGTTCGGCTTGATCTTGATCTCAAGACTTTGGTTGATTCTTATAACAAGTCAATTACAAAGCTGGACAAGAATACATTTCAAAATATTTCTCATCAACTCTACCAGATTTTGATTCAACCCATTTCCGACCTTTTGTTCGGATTTGCCAGTCCCGACTCCATTCGAAAACTGATTGTTATCCCACACTCATTTCTTAGCATGATTCCCTTCGAATCCATTTCACGCCAGCTAAGCAATGATCGAGAAAATCCACTAGATCATCTCCTCAATTATTTTGACATCACTTATCATTACTCTGCTAATTTATGGCTAAATAAAAATAAAAAGGTGAATCGAAGTCCGAAATTTACGTTCACCGGATGGGCGCCTGTTTACTCAAAAGCGAAGCCTGCATTGCAAAACCAGACTCCCATAAAATTGGACCGATCTTCACACAATAACTTTGACGAAGTCCTGAACAAACAGGAATACAAAGAGAAATTCAATTCAGAATACATCCTTGAAAAAGAAAGCCTGAGAAGCAAATCTGACTTCCCTTTGGAAGAACTCCCTCACTCTGAAAATGAAATTAGAGAAATTGCAGAAATCTTCGAATTAAAGGAGATGAAAACAAAAGTGTTCACGCACCATGAGGCCAATAAAGAATCTTTGATCTTAAATTCTCACCAATCAAAAATTTTACATCTTGCTACACATTTCATACAAAACAAAAACATTCCCAAACTGTCTGGCTTGGCTTTGGATAACAATGAAATGTTTTACATTCACGAGTCCTACGGCATGAACCTATCCGCTGACTTAGTTGTATTGAGTGCCTGTGAAAGCGCCATCGGCCAAATGTTTTATAGTGAAGGAATGATTGCAATCAACCGAGGTTTTCTC
>CALBCY010000294.1 GCA_937927195.1 uncultured Chitinophagales bacterium | reverse complement strand
TGGCATAATTTGACGCAGGTTAAAAAAAATCAAGAGCAAATTTTGAAAAGTTTATACGGGTGATAAAAGTTTATGATAAAATGAGCAACACCATAATGTTTTCGATTTACTTCAAATTAATCAAATAGATTTTCCAGTGTGGTTGCGCCTCTTCTATTTGATAGGCAAAATCAAAGAGTAATTTTTCTTATCCGTGATTCGCAGAAAAAAGCATTCTAATTGGAAGGTCTTTTGTTTCAATATGTCCAAGTCGCAGAACCCAAAAATTGAGTCCTTTATTCCACCACCTTTGTCAAACCATGAAGCGTAAAAAAAGGAACATCCACAACAACAGAATTAAGCAACCAATCGAGAAGACTGCCGCCCGGAATATAAATCTCTAAATTGATAAAATTAAAAAGGAATTGTTTGAACAAATTTAACGCAGGTTAAAAAAGCAGAAGACTAGGCCGAGTATTTTCTTGAAAACGCAATGGTAAAATGTGGAATAAATCCTTACTCTTAAGAATTTTAAAAACCGCCCAATCACATTTGCAAAAGAAAGTTTAAACAGCCAATGAAAGTTATTGTTGAGTAAAATAATTAATCAATAATAATGCTATGACCAATAGATACTGATTTGAAATCATGGCTTAATTTCCATGATTTCACTTCTAATTTGTTGTTATTTCTGGTGATGGTTAAATAATGATATGGAGGATTGTAATTGGGTACTAAGGATTCCGATCCTGCTGATCCTGGCTTATATGGTCCTTTGGTAGCACCTCCACCTCCAATAACCATTAAGTCTTTTCCTTCGATATTGAACCATTCATAATTATGTGAATGACCCGTTAGGAATAGTTTACACTTACTATATTTTAAAAATTCTTTGACAAATACATTTCTAACCTCTAAGTCACTGCCAACAGCAGCACCATTTGTATAGGGTGGATGGTGACAACCAACAATTATCGCTTTTACGGAAGGGTCGTTTTGAAATATATTTAATTGTGCTTTGTAAAAACTTAATTGTTCTTCTTCTTTTGATTTTGTTAACTTTTTAAAATTAGAGTTGAACAAAACAATCGCAACGGAATCTTCAATGTATACATTTCCAACATCGGAATAATCTGGAAACCTTTTTATAAAATTAGCATACCCTTTTTTACCGAATAACAGGTATTCATGATTACCAATAGCACTATGTACAGGAATGTTTTTTTTACGCAAACGATTTAAAAAATAATCCATTTCATTCCATGCTTTATCTTTAGTGGCAATTCCTACTAAATCACCCAGCATGAAAACCGCCTTTGGTTCGGCATTTGAAATTATGTTAAGCATAGCTTTCGATGCTTCTATGTTTCGATCAGTTTTATGAAATATTTTTTCATACAAAGTAGGTTGCTGTGTATCACTAATAAACAATATAGTATTCTTATCTAAATTTTGAGCATTAAGCAAAGTTGCAAACGCACTTAGTACAAGTATTAACTTGTATCGAAATATTTTGCCTAGTTTTAATATCATAATTTAATTAATTTAGATTTTAGGAATAAAAGTGATTAAGAGATTTTTTATTATTACAAAAATAAACTTTATGAAAACACAAAAGTGGTCTTAAAGCTAAGACACTAATTCCAAAAAATCCAATACAAGTTTCTCAAGCTCCTTTGAGGTGAATTTATTTGGGATGATAACTTTTACCGATCCTCTTTAACTTTTCCAAATTAAGTTCAGCCATTTTTGTTTTCAAATTTACGTACAGCTCTGTTTGATCAGTACTATGCGGATGTCCCTTCTTAGTACTGTTCCCGAAGGCATTTACAGTTTCTAATTCTTCTAAACCGTCTTTACCGTATTTAGCATAAAAAATAAAACTATCTCCCCTCACTAATTTTATTTTCCCTTTTTTATAAGGTTCAAAATGTGCATTTGCCAAAGTATTAGGACCACCATACATCGGAAGTTCCATGTCATCCCTTACCGCTTTTTGAACTTCACCCAATTCTACTTCTAATGTCCCATAATGCTTTTTAAGAAACTTCATCGCTTTTTGCATGGCTTCAACGATTTCAGCCTCTGGCATATCTTGCTCTGTATTAAATAGATTATCAATTATATAATACGAATAATACATAGAAGTGACAGCCATTAGACTAGCTTGTTTATTGGTGATGTCAAATGAACCATCCCATTTATCGTAGACTTTTTTATAAGCCGATAGCTCCGGACGAGCATTCATTACTCTTAGGATGTCGTCCCCATTCATAATCATTCTAAAAGACAATTCCTCTTTATCGATGGTCGTACTTTCCCTTATTTTTCTTGCCTCCTCAAAACTGATTTTATCATACCCTTTTATGAGTTGCGCAAAAGTCTTCCCCCTAATTGTATTACTCTTTAGTAAATTAAAACTCTTAGGAAAATCCTCTGGTGAAGGGTTCTCATCTGGGGCCGTCATTTTGAAAACGGTACTGTTACAATCGTAAACATAGCCACATTTCGGATTTTTAACTTGTGGTAAATCACTGATGGGATGATAGGATTCTAAATTCCAGTTGTTCTTAGAGGTATTGCCTTTCAATACATTTGACCAATCAAAACTTTCATCCCTAAAAGGATGAATAAAATTGCTTAGATGGTAAATATTACCTGTTTTATCTGCGTAGGTGATGGTTTGGCTAGGGAGGCCTTGGGTGTTGATGGCATCCGTGAATTCATCCATATTTTTAGATAGTCCCATCTTGTACCAAGTCTCTATTAATTTGAGGTTATGCAAAGCAGAAAATTTACAGGAATAATAACCTGATTCCTTTTGGAAAGTCGGACCATATTTGCTCCAATAGTATTTCTTTTTTACGGGTAATACGATGCCCGCGACTTTAACTTTTAATTTCACCGATTTTTCTTCTAATTCTAGATATTCATCATCGTACTTATAAAAATTCTTCTTTGTGGGATGCATTTCTAGATGATATATGTCGGCAGTATTGTGCCAATTTGTCGTATGGCTCCATCCTAAATTTCTATTGGTACCAAGAACAGGAATGATTCCCCCTGAAGATAAAGTAGCTCCATACATTTCATAGCCTTCTTCTGAATGCACACTCACTTCCCAAAAGTTTCCAATGCTGTTTACAGGTTGATGTGGATTGCCAATGAGGTAACTTTTGCCATCGCTGGTAATATTTGGACTAAAGGCCATTGCATTCGATCCTCCTCCTGCTTGTTTCAGCAATGCAAATTCATAATCTTTTGTCATGAGTTTCCCTAGTTCAGCTAGGGAGTTAGATAACATAAACATATGCAATGTATGACTGCCCAATATTTCTTTAGGAGTGATGGGAAAAAGCTTTTTGTTTTTTACTTCTTCAGGATGGATATCAGCATATTTATTAATAGCATCCGAATAGGCCAACAACATTTTTTCTATTTGAGGAACAATGTCCTTTTGATAACGCTGTTCAACAAATTCCTCTATTCTGAAAACTTCATAGATAAAATCTAGTGCTGCTCCATCTTTTCCCATCAGTCTACCAGCCATACCTTTAGTAGCAGCTAGATCATCTTGTATTATATTGAAATTATCCTCGCATTGTGCCCAGGCAATTCCATAAACCGCTTCGACATCTGTTTTTGTAAAGATATGAGGAACCCCATATTCATCTCTTACGATTTCGATGTTATGGGTCTCGATTGGTTGTTGAGCGAAAACTGGCAAAAGTAGTATTAGTAGAAACAGGCCAAAGACAAAAGTATATTTCATAAAACTGAATTGCTTGGTTAAAATTTGAAATATAGGGACATCAGTAACTGTTCCTATTCGACATTCCAATCTTTTACAGTAGTTGTTTTTAATTATGCAAAGAATATGTCCAGAGATTTATTTATTTATTTATTTATTTATTTATTTATTTATTTATTTATTTAGGATGATACATTTTACCTTTCCTCTTCAATTTCTCCAAATCAAGCTCTACCATTTTTGTTTTCATATTCACATACATTTCCGTCTGGCTGGTACTGTGAGGGTTGTCCTCTTTCATACTATTTCCAAAAACATTAACGGTTTGTAATTCCTCTAAACCATTTTTTCCATACTTGGCATACATAATAAAACTATCTCCAGCTTCCAATTCCAATTGACCATTTTTTCCAAAAAGAAAGGAAGAAGACGCAAGGGTATTTCCACCTCCATACATCGGTTGAGAGACACCAAACCGTTTCGCTCTTGCTACTGTTCCTAGTTCGACTTCCAAAGTTCCATAATGTTTCATTAAGTATTTACTCGCTTTTTGAAGTGAACTAATGATAACACTTTCCGGAATGTCTTTTTCTTCATTACCAAAATTTGCAAAAACATATTCTTTTAAATACATAGACGTAACTTGAATTAGAGCTGCTTGCTTGTTTTTAACATCAAATGAGCCATTCCATTTATCCAAAACTTTTTTTATTTCAATTAGTTCAGGATGAGCATCTAATATTTTTGGAATATCTCCACAATTCATGCAATTTCTAAAAGACATATCATTTTTATCTACAACAATACTTTCTCTTATTTCACGAACCTCTTCAAAAGTAACTTTGTCTTTTTTAGCAATTAGTTTTTCAAAAGTCTTTGACCGTACATTGTTAGAATGTAAAATTCCAAAGTGCATAGGAAAGTCTTCTGGCTTGGGGTTTTCTTCATCTGAGGTCATTCTATACTCAGAATTGTTGGTGTTAAACACATACCCACAATTGGGATTGCTGACTTGCGGGAGTGCTGATATAGGATATTTATTATCTAAAGACCAATTGTTTTTAGAAGTATTGCCCGGAAGAATGGTTGTTTCCCCTTTGGTTACCGCAGTCCAGTCGTAAGATTCATCTCTGTATGGGTGAGCAAAGTTGCTGATGTGAAATATATTCATATCCTTATCCGCGTAGGTGATGGTTTGGTTGGGAAGTCCTTGAATGGCTATTGCTTCCATAAACTCCTCCTTATTTTTCGCAAGCCCCATTCTATACCATTGTTCAGGTGCTTTTAAATTATGTTTTGTAAAACTCTTGTAGGAATAATAACCAGATTCTTTTTTTAAAGTGGGACCATATTTACTGATGAAATATTCTTTCTTCACTGGAATGACCAATGGACCTATTTTTACTTTTAGTTTTGCCTTCTTTTTTTCTAATGCTATCCATTCACCATCATATTTATAATGTTCTTTCTTAGTTGGATGCATCTCGAGCTCATATATATCTGCACTGTTTTGATAATTCATGGTATGCGTCCAACCCAAATTACGGTTGGTTCCAATAACAGGAAACAGACCACCACCTGCAAAAGTAACGCCGTGCATTTCATACCCTTCTTTACTATGCACACTCACTTCCCAAAAATTTCCGATCGTGTTAACTGGTTGGTGAGGATTCCCAACAAGATAAGCCTTTCCATCAGCTGTAACATTTGGTGAATAGGCCATGGCATTAGAACCAGTCGTAACTCCGCTTATACTTTTATAATCAAATTCGGTGACCAGGAACTTGCCCAATTCAGGAGCCGTAGAATGTGTCAATTGAAATGATAATAAATATAAAGCTAACATTTCACTTCCAGTCACGGGAAAGAGATTTTTATGTTTTACTTCTTTTGGATTCAGTGTTGCATAACGATTTACTGCAGAAGTATAAGCATATAAAAACTGCTCCATTTCTGGACCAACATCTCGTTCGTATTTTTCTTCTACAAACTCTTTGAGTTGAAAAATTTCACAAATAAAATCTACCGCAGCTGCATCCTTACCAATTACCCGACCAGCCAAGCCCTTCACCAGCGAAAAATTGTCTTGCATCATATTGAAATTGTCTTCACATTGTGCCCAAGCCAAACCATATACAGCTTCAACATTGGTTTCTGTAAAAACATGAGGAACACCGTATTCATCGCGGACAATATCAATATTGTTTGTATCGATGGTTTGTTGGGCTAAAATGGGTAAGAATAGGATTGGCAAAAGGATTGCGACAAATATATATTTCATTACGAAAGAGTTTTCGATTTTAAAAAGGTAAAATTACGAAGGAACTGGTTGAAGAAATTTAACGCAGGTTAAAAAAGTAAAAGACTAGTAAAGTAGTTCCCATGGTCTATCACTGCTTAAGGCTTTCAAGGTATTATATTTTGGAGCATAAAGGATTTTTCGAAACCAAACCCAAAACACTAAGGTACGCTTCAACTTGCTGATCACTACTTCTGCTCCACAAGTCTCTCAATATCTTATAAATCAATACTCGATATGCAATTCACATAATATGCAATTCGCATAATTTAATAAGGAGACGTTGCTTGTTCTTCAGTTTGCACAGTGCCATCACAAAAACTCAAGTAAAAATTGATAGAAATAAATTGATAGAAAAGAATGGCTTTCGATTTTCAGGAATAAGCTTATGATCTTCGGGAATGAAATGAGTTAAATGAAATGAAATGATTTTCAACAAGTAGTTTTGACTTTTATTAGGTACAACTGAATTGATATTAAGCTAAACGATAAGGCAATGAGTAGGTGCCTAAAGTCTGTATTTTTAGCTTAACAGTTTTATTAATTTTAGTTAACATGCATTTTCATATTTATTTAAATATATTTGTATAAACTTAATAATGAGAGAGTTAATGGTTGGTATTGCAGAATCCAGTTTCTTTGTAGTTCAACGCTGTCAGCGTTTTCATTTACAGTAGGGACACGACTTGGGCCATTCCAGTTCTCAGGCTGAGGGTTAGGACGCTTTTGAGGAAATTGTTTTGGATTATTTTGGCTTGGGCTTCAATTCTTGGTATTGTGGTGAATGGGTATTGGGTCGCGGCGTTCGCTCCGCTCGCCTTTGCGCTTATGGGTTAAATCAAATATTTGGACATTTGTTAGGGTGTAAAATACGAAAAAATGATGAGTTGAGTGCTTAGAATTAGTGAGTTTGGCGAGGCGTGAACAAGGAATCAAAGAAATGAAGGATTGACAAAAAAGCAATAGAAACGATACTAAAAGAATTTCATAACAGAAATTAAAAAACATTTATTTTTTTTATATACTTTCAATTATTATTTAAATGGTACATTGCACATCTACCCGAAAATCCAATTCACATTTATTTCATTATCAAATTTCAAAAAAATCAATAATATGAAAATTGCATTTTTTACAATGTTTTTTAGCCTGCTAGTTCCTATTGTTATGTTTGCACAAACTGTTACTGGGCCAGGGGGAGCTTTTACGCCAGCAGGATTAACTTCTGGAGTAGTTTCTTTTACAGCCACAGATGCGGTAGTGGCTGGTTCTACGATAACAGGCATTACGTGTCCATTAGGAAATGACATAGCAGATATTAATGTGCCTGCAATATTAGGCTATAATACCGAGATTACTAATATTACCCTTTTAGGTGCGCAACACACCTTTGCGGCAGATCTTGACCTTAGGCTAATAGCACCAAATGGAACGGTCATAACCTTTAGCACGGACAATGGTGGTTCAACAGGCTTAGATGGAGGTAGTGATATGTGCTTTGATGTTACATCAACTAATTGTGCAGACACTTGGACTTCATCAACTAGCGCCTCTCAACCTGAAAATTGCTTGCTATTTGAAACTGTAGAGAATACTTGTGGCCCCTTAACAGCTCCATTTACTTTTGTTTGTGGCGCAAATACCGCTACAATAGAGGGTACAGCTGTTGATGGAACATGGACACTCGAAATAACAGATGATGCAGGCGGTGATACCGGATCATTTGTTAGTTTTTCAATTACTTTCGGACCAATGACACCTCCAGCTGTTGATGCTGCTGGACTTGCAATAGACTTGACCACTTGTTGTGCAGCACCGCCAATAACAGTTACAGATCCTTGCAACTGTGTGAATGGTGTTGACAATGATATGGATGGATCAAATGAACTTGCTGCTGAAACGATTACAATTATGGGTGGAACCCCACCATATATTATTACTGGGGTTACTGGCTTATTTGATGCGGCAGGTGCGCCATTAGCGGATGCTGATGTGCAGGCATTATTAGCAGGTAATGTGATCTCTGGAGTTTTTGTAATGGCTGATGGTGTAAGTCAATATACTGCGACTATCAATGGGGAGGCTATTGTCGGCACAGCTTGCGATGTTTGCCCGGAAACTACTGATATTCCAACTTTATCCGAATGGGGATTGATGACTTTGGCTTTATTGCTGATGGCTTTTGGTTCTGTTAAAATGGCTGTTGGTAGCCTTGCCTTCTCTGGTGCTGGAAGTCAGAACTTGCCTTTGCCTGGAAACAATTCTTTCCGTTTACCATTTGTATCCGCGATATTCCGCAAAGCTATGTTGTTCACCTGTGCATTAGCTGGAATTGGCTTTGCCATTTGCTTTGCACTTTACGGAGCTATTTTCATGACAGATATTGTTGGCTTCGCAATTGCAGGGCCCATCTTTGCTTATTTAATTCACTTATTGTATGTGCTGGAAACACATCGTGATTAAAATTAAAATCGAATAAATCTTCCTTTTTTTAAAGGAGTAAAAATCCCAATACTTATTGAAAGTATTGGGATTTTTTATTGGGGTAATGACACTTTTGAGGAAGTTTTTTTTTCCCTGTTCATATTCCTTAAACCGCAGTTTCTACTTTAAATTTTGGAACAAAGTAATTCAAATAAAGAATCATTCCGCCATAGTTCAAAATTAGGGTTGGAACGCTTGAATTGAAACCGAAATCAAACTCTGGGATGCCAAACAATTGTTTAAAAGAGGTGGTTGCGATGGATAGCATAAATACAATTCCAAAAACAAACAATCCAATAATGGAAGCTTTGATAAATCTTGCAACTGGGAAGCTATCAAGAAGAAAAGTAAAGTTCTTTTGGATATTTTTGGTAAGCCACCAAGGCCGTCGCATAATGTCCTGCTAACATAATGGTGGCTTAGTGCGCTAAGTATTATTGACCTAGCCTGGTTAGGCTGTTGGCTTTTAGCTATTGGCCTTTGGCTTTTTTTTTCGTGAAATTTTATTCATTCACACGTTTCGTAAACATTTTATGCACGATTGTCCAATGCCCTTTAATTTTGACTAGCATGAAATAATCAATATACGGAATTGGGTTTTCTGGGTCTGAGATTTGCACCTTCGCTGTCCCAATGTCATTTTCGTAATCTATGGAAATTATTTTTCCTAGCTCTCCCGTTGGTTTACCTTCTTTGGTATCTTCAATGTAGGCTGTTCCGCTCCAGGTTTTTAGGTCCCCATCTTTTGTGTAGTATAAATTGAGGTCGGAATGAAATGCTTTTTTTAATCGATCAGGTTGACCGTTGGTTGAACCTTCAATGTAATCTATGAGTGTTTCGGTGATTAGTTCTATTTCAGTTTTTTCTGACTTTTCTGATTTATCTTGAGCGTTCAGATTGATTGATCCAAGCATGAATAGGAATAGTAGAATGAAGAAATTGGTTTTCATTATTTCTGATTTAGATTTAGGGTGAAATACAAATGACAATAATGTAATTATAAGAACAATCGCAAAGCAAAAGAATGTTCACAAAATATTTAACATAAATTTAAAAACATATAATGGGATAAAAGACCTTAAACTTTTAGCATGGATTTAAAATTAGCATAAATTCTAAAGATGTTTATTAAATTTCAAACTGAATCATAAACCGAGTCAACCCTACCTCCGAAGAGAGCGTAATCTGCCCACCATGAGATTGTATGATGTTTTTACTCAGACTTAATCCAATTCCAGATCCACTTTTCCGAGTTGTAAAGAAAGGAACAAATATATCTCGTCTGAATTTTGGATCTATCCCAATGCCATTGTCTATTACCTCCAAACAATTTTTGCTATTGGCTTGATAGGCTTTTATCTCAATCCTTGAATCTTCAACATTTTCAAGAGCATAGACGCTATTGGTCAACAAATTTATCAATACCTGTTCAATTTGTTTTCGATCAATTTGGAAATATAAATTCTCTGGCTTGACATTCCAATTGACCCGAATGCTTTTTTCCTTCAGCATCGGTTTGAGAAAGTCAAGACTGTTCTCTATCAAATCAAAGATTTTGACATGCTCTTTTTTAGGTGTTGGCAATTCCGTTAGCGCCCTATAAGTATCGACAAAATCTATCAAATGTTTGGTTCTGTTCTTTATTGTCAAAACACTTTTTTGGATGTCCTCAAAATCTTCTCCCAATTTATCTACATTACTGTCTATTAAATACTCCAAATTATTTGAAAGAGAATTGATGGGTGTAATGGTATTTAAAATTTCATGAGACATCACCTTCATTAAATTGTACCAAGCTTCTTTTTCTTTTTTATCAACGATGTTTTGAAGTGGGTCAATATTGACAATCAAGTAATCTTCCTCATACACCTTTGAGTAAAATGCTCTAAAAGAATACACTTGTTCCTTGTGGTTGATGGACAAATTAATTACATCTTTTACATCCTTCCAATTTCCCAATTCAAGATACTTTTTAAATGCATCCAGGTTTGGAGCAAGTAAGTCCCAGCGGCTGTAACGAGGAATCTCTAGTAAGTTTGAAAAGGCCATATTGGAATAAAATATTTCAATTTCATTAGTAGAACCACTTCTAAGAATTAAAATTCCAGTATCAACACTGTCAATGATTCTCTCAAAAACCAATCTGGTAGAATTACTTTCCTGACTATAGGTTTTGTTTGTTTCATAAATTTTATTCAGAGGCTTATAAATACCTGGTGGCAAGTTTTTATTGGAAATCTTCAATGAGTAATCTTCATTGGCAATGGCTTCCAGATTTTGTTGAGTATGAGATAGAATTTTGAAAATCGAATTAATTATTTCATAAAACACCAAGGCCACGAACAATCCACAAACAATGGAACTAAAAAAATAAGACCAGGAAATTAAATAAATCAATCCAACTATAAGTGATAGAAGAACAATTGAAAGGAAAATTATTTTTATTGTAATTTTTTTCATTGATGAGTCGGATATAAAAAATTATAGGTCGAATTTTTCCATTCTTCGGTAAAGCGCATTTCTTGTAATTCCCAATTCCTTTGCAGCTTTGGAAATATTTCCTGTATGTTTCTTTAATGCAGCTTTCACCAAATGGACCTCCATCTCCTCTAGGTTCAGATTGTCAATTTCGGCAGCCCCAGGTTTTCTATTAGAAAACTGAAGATCCTCTTTCGAGATTTCATCTTTTTCTGATAAAATAACTGCACGTTCAACAACATGTTCTAACTCTCGGATATTTCCTGGCCAATGATAAAATTCCATTTGATTCATCGCATCTTTGGAAAACTGAAGCTTTCCTTTTCGATACTTCTTTTTATTCTTTTCTAAAAAGTGATCAACAAACAAGGGTATGTCTTCTTTCCTATCTTTTAAAGAAGGCAAAGTTATTTCAATGGTATTAATCCTGTATAATAAATCTTCCCTGAAATTTTGTTCTTCAACCTCTTTATTCAAATCAGCATTGGTGGCGCAAATAATTCGAACATCAATATGCCGTTCTTTGGATTCACCTAAACGCACAACCTTTCTGTTTTGAATGATACTCAGTAGTTTGGTTTGTAAATTCAGAGATAAATTGCCAATTTCATCGAGAAAAATAGTCCCCTTTTCAGCCATCTCAAAACGGCCCATCCTAGGTTCTTTGGCATCTGTAAATGCACCTTTGGCATATCCAAAGAGTTCACTTTCAAACAAATTTTCATTCAATGAACCTAAATCGACATGAACAAAAAGCTCCTTGTTTCTTTGTGAATTTTCATGAAGCAATTTTGCGATGACATATTTACCCGTACCGTTGGCCCCCATTAACAATACATTGGCATCAGTAGCAGCCACTTTTTGAACAACCTTTAGTACTTGTTGAAATGATTCGGAAACGCCTATAACCATTTCACTCTGATCCTTTCTAAATCCCGAACTCGCTTGTTCCAGCTTGTCTGATTTTTTCAAGCTGCGATTCAACTTTACAGCAGAATGGATGGTTGCCAATAGTTTTTCATTATTCCACGGTTTGAGAACAAAATCGAATGCGCCTTTTTTTATACTCTCAACGGCGACTGAGACATGCGCGAATGCAGTCATTAAAACAATAACCGTTTCGGGAGAAACTTCTTTTATTTTATCAAACCAAAACATGCCTTCACGCCCGTCTTGTTGACCTTGTTGAAAGTTCATGTCCATCAGAACAACATCATAGGTGCTTTCATTAAAGGTAGAAATTATCTTTCTAGGCGATGAAAGTGTACTTACTTCACTGAAAAACCTTTTTAAATAAATGCGTGCAGCAAACAATACATCCTCATCATCATCGATAATTAATACCTTGGCTTCTGTTTTTCGCATGTTCAATAATACGACTCTGTTCATTATCGGCCAAATAAATGTTCGTTTTCGAACAGTAAAGATTTTCCCATAAAATCCATTTCACTGATTATCAATGTCTTACACAACAATAATTCAATGGCACAAAGATGGAACTTAATAGAGCAAATCATAAGAATATGGATACTATAATTAAAAAGAACAGAAAGGCAAATTGGAAAACATTGGCAGCAGCTATAACACTTTGCGCATTGGGCCTACTTACTTTTCAGTTTATGGGTCAGAAAAAACAAGCCTCAATCAACAAAGATCAATTAACAATTAAGAAAGTGGAGCTTGATTATTTTGAAGACATGGCTTTGTTTACTGGAAGAGTTGAACCACTAAATTCTGTTTTGATCAATACATTGGAATCTGGAACTGTTAGCGGCATTTTTGTAGAGGATGGTCAAATGGTAAAAAAAGGGCAAGCTTTAATGGAATTAAACAATCCCAATACGGAATTGAATTACCTAACACAAGAAGCCATCATTATTGAACAAATTAATAATCTTAGAAACAGCAGCATTGCCTTGAAGAATGCTCAATTTAATATTGAGAAAGATTTAATTGAAATTGAACACAATTTTAGCACTGCAGAAAGACAATACAAACTAGATACAAGCTTATACGCTTCGGATCTTATTTCACAAAATGACCTGTTGAGTTCTCAGGGCTCTTTTGAATTTTTAGAGAAACAACATTCCATAGTAAAGAAGAGTGTTAACAAAGAGAAAATTGATAGAGCTAGCCAATTGAGCAGAATAAATAAATCCATTAAAAAAATGGAAATGGGCTTAAATAAAATTCAAGCCAACAGAGAAAATTTCATTGTTAAAGCTGGAGCTTCAGGAAAACTGTCTTCTTTCAAACCTACTATTGGTGAAAATTACAATTCAGGGGAACCCATTGCTAAAATAGATCTCCTTGATGGATACAAACTAATCACCCCAGCTGATGAATTTTATATTTCAAGAGTAAGTGAAGGACAAGTTGCTGAATTAAACTTCGGTGGTAAAAAATATGAAATGATCCTGGTAAAAATATTACCGGAAGTCGTAGATGGAAAATTCAATATGGAATTTAAATTTCAAACAGAAATGCCAGAAAACATTCAAAGAGGAATGAACTTCTCAATCAAACTATATTTTTCAGACAAAGAGAAAAAATCATTGTTGCTTCCTAAAGGTGGCTATTACCAATCCTCTGGTGGAAGATTCGTTTTTGTTTTGGTCAATGAAAATCAAGCGGAAAAGCGCGCCATTAGTTTTGGAAAAAGCAATCCGTACTTCTTCGAGATAACTGATGGACTAAAAGAAAATGATCAGGTTATTACTTCTTCTTATGAAAATTATTTAACAATGGAAATGTTGAATTTGAAATAAGCTGTTGGCTTTTGGCCTTTAGCTTTTAGCCCTTGGCTGTTGGCTGTTGGCTGTTGGCTGTTGGCTGTTGGTATTTATAAAATTAAAATTTAAAATAAAAACATCATGATACAAATAAAAGGATTATCGAAAATTTACAGAACAGATGAATTGGAAACCAAAGCATTGAATGCTGTCAACTTTGATGTAAAAAAAGGAGAATTCATTTCTATAATGGGTCCATCTGGTTGTGGAAAATCAACCTTGTTAAACATCATAGGTTTATTGGATTCGTTTGACGGAGGAACCTACGACTTTTTAGACAAATCGATGACTGGATTAAAAGAGAAACAACGATCAGCCATTAGAAAAGAAAAGATCGGTTTTGTGTTTCAAAACTTCAATTTGATCGACGAGCTTTCTGTTTTTGAAAACATTGAGTTACCACTGATCTACAATAAAGTATCAAAATCAGAAAGACAAAACAAGGTCAATGAAATTCTTGAGAGAATGAATATCGCGCATCGAGCAAAACACTTCCCACAACAATTATCAGGAGGACAACAGCAAAGAGTGGCCGTAGCAAGAGCATTGGTTTGTGAACCAGCCTTGATTCTTGCAGATGAGCCAACAGGCAACTTGGACAGTAAAAATGGCAATGAAGTGATGGAATTACTAACTGATCTTCACCAACAAGGGGCGACCATTATTATGGTTACTCACTCTGCCTATGATGCTAATTTTTCCAACAAGATCATCGAATTGAAAGATGGTCAAATCGTTGCAGAGAAGCAAAATAAAAAACTAATTGAAATAGTATAGTGAATACTTTTTCAAACAATTTCACTTAAAACTTTTACAAAATTTAAAGTTATGTTAGTTAGTTGGTTAAAAATATTTTTCAGGAATTTCAAAAAAAGTCCTCTTTATCCATTGATCAATTTGTTTGGGTTAATAGCAGGAATCACTTGTTTTTTATTGGCGATGCTTTATGTTAGCAATGAATTCAGCTATGAAAAATGGAACCCAGATGCGGAAAACACTTTTGTCAGTTTGACAATAACCAATGATGGTCAAATGATTCATGCTGCACCTTGTCCTCTGCCCTATTCTGCAGTCGAAAGCTTTCCAGAATTAACAGATTTCATGCTGGTTAGACATAGAGATGATTATTTGATCAAACATGAAAACAATGCATTTTATGGACATACAATTTTTGCAACGGAAAACTTTTTCTCATTTTTTCCTTTCCCTTTTAAATTTGGAACTGCAGAGAATTGCCTAAGTCAAAAGGATGACATTGTTATTTCAGAAGAATTATCCAATAAACTATTTGGTCAAGAAGATCCGATTGGCAAAATTGTACAATACCAAAATGAAGAATCGCTGACAATAAAAGGTGTTTTTCAAACTGATGGATATCCGAGTCATCTCGTTGGAACAGATATAATCAAACCATTTGACGAAGATTTGAAAAATGGAAGCTGGGGCAATTTCAATTACACAACCTATTACAAAACAATTGATAATTTTGATGCAATTTCATTCAGGGAAAAATTCACCAACTATTACATGGAAAAAGGGGCAGCTGTCGAAAAAAAATCATTAGAAGATTATAAGAAATATTTCACCCTAACTGTCGGCATGGAAAACATCCTTGATTTACATCTTTTTTCAATTGCAGATAAAGGTAAAGGAGCCAGTACGGTTTTTATTCTATCCTTACTTTCCTTTCTAATTCTGATTATCTCAGCTATCAATTTTATAAACCTAAGTATTTCAGGAGCAACTTTAAGAGCCAAAGAAGTAGCTGTTAGAAAATCAATGGGGAGCGGTAAAGTGGAATTGGTTTTGCAATTTGTAATGGAAGTCGTGATTCTCTGTGTTATAGCATTTTTAGTTTCGCTTGCAATTGTGGAAATCCTATTGCCTCAATTTGGAAATTTATTGGATCGAAAATTAAGCATAATCAATGTCATGAATGATTTGCCAGTTTTGCTCTTAACCATTTTGGGCTTGATCACCTTTGCCGGATTATTCCCAGCCTTGTACCTTTCAAATTTCAATCCAGTTAAAGTGTTGAAGGGAAATTTTTCAAGAAGCAAGAGTGGAAGCATTCTAAAAAAGACAATGATTATTATTCAATTTGCCA
The DNA here is from genome assembly GCA_937927195.1 of uncultured Chitinophagales bacterium. Lineage (GTDB taxonomy): Bacteria > Bacteroidota > Bacteroidia > Chitinophagales > UBA2359 > JAHDGP01. Next base: position 4,072 of record CALBCY010000294.1, on the reverse strand, counting down.
TTTCAGCAATATTCCTCATTAGTGCATTTATCGTCAATGCTCAATTGGACTACATGAATAACAAAGACCTTGGTTTTGACAAAGAACACATGCTCATAGTCGAGGTAAATGATCCTGAAAAGTTGGCTGACAAAAATGAATTTCTCCAAGAAGAGTTGGCCAAATTAAAAGGCGTTAAAAGTGTTTTTTATACAGACCGTCCACCAGGTACCGAAAGTAACAACGGATCTAAAACAAAGTTTTACTACCAAGAAGAGCCAATTGCTTTGACCGATATACATTTAGTAGATACTGACTTTTTTACGAGCATGGACATTGCTATTTTAGAAGGAAGAAACTTTCACAGCACCGAAAAATTTGATACCGTGCTCAATAAAGTCCTCATCAATGAATCGATTGTGAAAAAATGGAACATTGAAAATCCGATCGGTAAAATAATTGAATTTTGGGATGTTAAGTGTGAAATTATTGGCATTGTCGAAGATTATTTGGCCAAAGGATTTGAAGAAGAAGCGTATCCCGCAGTTTATTCAATAGGCGATGAGCCAAGAAAGATCATGATGAAATTGCAATCAGAGAACTTACAAAATACTATTAGTCAAATAGAGGATTTCTGGGTTGATGAAATAGAACCAGGATTCCCCTTTCAATATGAGTTTTTAGATGCGAATTTTGCAAAACTGTATTTGGAACATGTTAGATTGAGAAAACTAGTTACCGCTCTATCAATCATTATGATAATAATTTCACTTTTAGGATTGTTCGCTGTAGCTAGTCATACCATTCAACAACGTTACAAAGAAGTGGCAATTAGAAAAACCATAGGCGCTTCAGAAACAGGATTAATTATGAATTTGGTCAAAGATTTTTTGATCATTTGTATTACCGCAATATTCTTTGCATTGCCCATAGCTTATTTACTTTCCAATAGGTGGCTTCAAGATTTCACAACAAGAATAGACATGCCGATTGTTCCATATTTCGTTGCCCCATTGATCATTTTGGGCTTGACCATTTTGATTGTTTTACTGCAAGCAAGAAAGGCTTTGAATGTGGATTTAGTGAAATATCTGAAGTATGAATAGACTATTGTGCTAGAGCTTTAATGACCTATATTCCTTTAACATGTTAATAGAATTCAACTAAACAAATATACCATGAGATACATAACTTCTATATTACTTTTAATGCTGACTTGTAATTTCACAAACAAGTCTGTACAATCGATAGAAAGCGAGTTTAAATATGAGGTGCAAATAGATGGATTGGTGAATGCCTTCTTAACGGATTCCTTAATGAATTCATTCTCTGTGGGAATCTATCATAAAGGAGAAGAGTTTGTTAAACATTATGGCGAATTAGACCCAGGTAAAAAAAACAAGCCAACCAACAATACTATTTATGACATTGCATCTGTGACAAAAACGTTTGTTGGAACACTTATAGCACAAGCCGAGCGGGAAGATAAACTAAGCATCGAAGACGATATAAGAGATTATTTAGAGGGAAGCTTTCCAAATTTACAATATAAAAATGAGCCAATAAGAATTAAACACCTTGTGACCCACACAAGTGGGCTTCCAACATTTCCTCTTATAATTCAAAATGAATTTAGCAAAAAAGATTCCGATTTAAGTTTGCCAATAAGAATGGCAAAAATTGAAAAGGACTATTCAAAAAAAGATTTTTTTGAGGACTTAAAAGAAATAAAAATTGACACCATTCCTGGCTGTAAGTATAACTATTCAAATCTTGGAGCTGAATTGGCTTCCTATATAATAGAGAAAGTTTATAAAAGTCCATTTGAAAAAGTATTGGAAGAAAACATTTGGAAAGTTGCAAATATGACTTCTACTATGATAAAAATCCAAGAACCTAAAAAGCAATTTTACGCCAATGGCTATGGAAAATACAAAATTCAAAGACCTCCAATGAATAATAATTTATGGGGAGGCTCTGGACAAGGAAAATCAACCATCATCGATTTATTAAATTATATCAAATTTCAGTTGAATGAAGATAATTTAGATGTTCAAAATTCTCATAAAATATTATTTGATACTGATGTTATAGATGGAGATTCTAGAAATAAAATGGCCTATATGTGGATGGTAAGTACAGATAGAGATTTCGGTCAAGTTATCAAACATCATGGTGGTGGATATGGAACTCAAAATTGGATGCTGATTTACCCAGAAGAGGAATTGGGAATCTCTATAATAACAAACCAAAGTGGAAGAAATACCGCTGGAAAATTGTTAGATGTCGCTTACGGTATTTTAGATGAAATAGCAAAAGATAAAAAATAAACTTTCCATAGATCCCTAACGATTACATAGTGCATATTCCAAATTTGAATGCATGGACAAATCGATGGTTATAAATGATTAACCCCAGGGGGCATTTAAAGAGTTCAATTAATTTCGAGGCTCATTATTTGTCCCTTTTTATAAAAATCTTGTTCAATAAAAAATGTAAACAACCAAAAATAAAAAAAATGAAAAGGATCCTAATACTTTTAATTTTTATAGGTTTTGAAAACACGACTATTTCTCAAAATTTAAAAGACAGCTTAACAAATGAAATAAGGAAATTTGCATCAGAAAAAGAGTTTGTCGGATTTGCTGTCGGAATAGTGAATGAAGACAGTCTGGTTTATTCCAATGGCTTTGGCTATGCAGATGAAAATGAAAAAAGGCCTTATACCATAAACACTTTACAACCCATTGCATCAATTTCAAAAACATTGATAGGTGTTGCACTAATGAAAGCTCAGGAAATGGGTAAACTCAAGTTGGATGATAACATCAATAAATATTTACCGTTTCAAATAATCAATCCATATTATCCAACTGAAAAGATTACAATCAGACAATTGGCGGCTCATACCTCGACTTTAAAAGAACCAGAATATCTGTCCTCTTATATACTTAAAGAAGAACTTCCGATTTTGCATGAAAAATTAGAGGGTAGAAAATTGATAAAACAAGCAAAATCTGATGTCGAAGAACGCAATGAAAAATCAACCAAAGAGCTTGATCGAATTTCAATAATAGAGTTTATCAAAGAGCGTTTTCAGCCAACTGGTAAGTATTATAAGAAGAAGAATTTTGTAAAATCAGTTCCTGGGACAGAATACTATTATACTAATGAAGGAGCAGCTTTAGCAGCTTATATAATAGAGCAAGCCACAGGAACCAATTTTATAAAATTTACCGAAGAGCATATTTTAAAACCATTGAAAATGGAAAATAGTAGCTGGGACCACAAATCACTAGACATGATTGAAAATAAAAACAGATCAAAACTCTACTATTTTGGTCAAGAGATTCCACGCTATGAAGACATCACTTACCCAGATGGAGAGTTTGTTACCAGCATTTCTGATTTTAGCAAATATATGATAGCAATGATAAATGGCTATAATGGAAATGACAATATTTTATCATCAGAAAGTTATAATGAAATGTGGACAAAAGCTGATGAGTCAAGCGAGGAGGCCGTATTCTGGAATGTTGATACGAAATACTCCGGCTATATAGGATACAGTGGATACGATATGGGAATAATCACTTTGGCACATTTTTTTAAAGAAGAAAAAATGGGTGTCATAATATTAACAAACACTTCGCATTTAGAAGGAATTGGTCAAGATGTAATCGACTTATTTTTCATACTGAAAAACCATTGCATAAAATTGCATGGTCTTAAAGATACTGAATGAAACGACAGCTGTTAAATGCCTTGCACTCTTTTAGCGATGGGTTTAACCCATCGCTAAAAGAATTTCGCTCCTTAGGGGTTGGATGATTGGGCTTGCTTTCTTGATCGGTTAAAACCCACCACTATCGGAATATCACCACTTTGGGGTTTGGCTGCGTTCTGAAAAAATCAACCAAAACAACCATCAATAACCTGCTTCATAATTGCATAAGAAGTTGAAGCACCAGGCGAAGCTCCTAAAAGAGCAGCGATGCTTTTGTCCTCTGAAATGATGACTTCAGTTCCAAATTGCAATTTGCCCATTTTTTCTTCATCGGATTTTATGATTTGAACGCGCTGCCCGGCAACA
>CALBCY010000293.1 GCA_937927195.1 uncultured Chitinophagales bacterium | reverse complement strand
ATAATGCTTTTTCCATCCGCAGACAAGGCAGCCATGAGTAGAGAAATACCAGCTCTAATATCAGGCGAAGACATTTTGATGCCCCTCAATTGCTGTTCTCGATTGTGGCCGATTACAACAGCTCTGTGTGGATCACAAAGGATTATTTGTGCGCCCATGTCGATTAATTTATCGACAAAGAACAGGCGGCTTTCAAACATTTTCTGATGAATCAAAACACTTCCCTTGGCTTGAACCGCAACAACCAAAACGATGCTTAACAAATCTGGTGTAAATCCTGGCCAAGGAGAATCCGATATGGTCATGATGGAACCATCAATGAATTTTTGAATCTCATAACTTTCTTGAGCAGGAATCAAAAGGTCATCACCATTCCTTTCCAATTGGATACCTAATCGTCTAAAGACATTGGGAATGATGCCCAACATATCGTAGTTGACTGATTTTATGTTTATTTCTGAATTCGTAAGAGCCGCTAGACCAATGAAACTTCCTATTTCAATCATATCAGGAAGGCAGCGATGTTCTGTTCCGCCCAATTCCTTAACACCACGGATGCTCAGTAGGTTAGAACCTATTCCAGTAATTTTTGCCCCCATACTGTTCAGCATTTTACAAAGCTGTTGCAGATAAGGTTCGCAAGCCGCATTGTAAATGACAGTTTTTCCTTTAGCAAGTACAGCAGCCATTACAATATTGGCTGTGCCTGTAACTGAAGCTTCATCGAGCAGCATTGTTGCCCCCTTGAGCTTTTCACCATGAATGGTAAATACTGATTTATTAGGATCGAAGTCAAAAGAAGCACCAAGGTTTTCAAAGCCCAACAAATGTGTATCGATTCTTCTGCGACCAATTTTATCTCCTCCTGGTTTCGGTATGTGGGCCAAACCAAAACGCGCTAGCAATGGACCAAGAGTCATTACTGAACCACGAATTTTGCTTGCTTTTGCCAAATACGCTGGAGTTTTCAAAACCTTCAAATCCACCTTATTGGCTTGAAATACAAACGTTCCTTTCGATTCTTTTTTGACCTTTACTTTTAAGTCTTTCAAAAGTTCGATTAACAGATTGGTATCTTTGATATCGGGAATATTGCTGATTCGAACCTTTTCAGGTGTTAAAAGAACCGCACATATAATTTGGAGGGCTTCGTTTTTGGCGCCTTGTGGAATTATTTCTCCTTTTAGGGGTTTGCCCCCTATTATTTCAAATGAACTGCTTTCCATAAAAGTTTTAGGTTTTCCAATGGTTTTTAAACATCAGATTTTAGACACTAGATTTTAGCATAATTCTGAGATTGAATATCGAAAATACTTTTCTCACAAGGCATTCTCCAAATATTTTTAGTCTAAGAAATTCATTACAAAACAAAAACGATAAAGCTGTTGTGGATGCAAAGGCTAAAATCTTTAATAGACTGATACAGGAATAAATACGTCCTAACGACGTTTTTTATTGTATCGATTGTTTTGCTGACGGTTGTTTTTGTTCCTGTTGTTATTTCTATTGTTGGAATAACTTTTTGTTCTCGATCCTCCTGAAGAGCTATTGGGTTTGCTTTTGTTTTTGTTTGAGCGTGAAAGTCTATCTAAATTTGCTTCTTCAGTTAGGACTAATTTTCCGTCAGACAAAAACTTAAGATCTCTGATGATAATATCATCGTCAACACTTTCGTGGTTCCAGTTTCTGTAAACCATTTTCATGTAGTTACCGATTACTCTGGCAAACTCCAATTGTTTCTCTGGCTCATCTGCCATTTCAACACAACGGTTCACAAGCAACTCAACATTCCGACCATAATGCCTAAATTTGACCTTTCCTTGTGGGTACTCCAATCTTTTCGGAGGCACCGGAATCAATTCTTCATTTTCAGATAAAGGATAAGGAGAAGGAACTTCTAATTTATACTTTGAAATTTTAAACAAATGCTCCCAAAGCTTGTGACGAAACTGTTCAACATTCTTTAAATGCGGATTCATCTGCCCCATCAAGCCAATAATGTAATTGGCCACATCCAATCGTTTTTCATCACTTTTGATTTCTACTGCAAAATCAACCAGTTTTTGAATATTACGACCGTATTCCTTAAAAATAAGCGTATTCCTAGACGAATTATAATCCATTACGTTGTTTTAGTTCTAAAATTTGTGATTGCTTTCAGGTGAGATTGCCTATTCAGGTTAGTCGATAGAAGCAAAATAAGACGGAAAAGTGCTCGAAACACCTTAATTCAAACCAAATTTAGCATTTTTTATTGAACTTTAAAAGGGATGAATAGGTATTCGGTGGCCAGATTTCGATTTTTGAGTTAAAACAAGTAGATAATTTGGTAATATGAAGCAATTTCAAGTTCTAGATTTTTGACATTATTGAAGCATCGATCGGACTTTAGGTTTTTTGCTTAGATTTTTTGAACAATGCAAAGCATTGTTTTTCTATTAATCAGACTGTGCTTTAAAATCTTACAGTTCACAATAGCTGTTCATAATAGCAGTTCACAATAGGCCAGATATTGATTCTTGGTACAGAGACCACGACTTGGGTTCTCCTCGAAATTTCGCTCCATAAAGTAGCTAAGAAAAATCATAAGACTCAATCAAAGTAGGTTATTCAAAGTGGATTATGCAAAGTAGATTATGATAAAATCTGTAGTTTGGCAAAACGAATCAGTATCCTTTTCTCGCCCATATCACCAAATGAAATAGTGGCAATTTTATTCTGTGCATCCCCTTCGATTTCCATCACAGTTCCTTCACCAAACCTCGCATGCTTGACATTCATTCCCTCCGCCAATGCCGAAGCATCTTGAGCTTTAAAATTGGGATCGTCTTTTAATTTTGATACAGGTCTAGTTGGTCGTGCAGGTTTTGCTGCAGTACGTTTCTTTTTCTTATTAAATAGATTTCCAAATTTCCCACCTGTGTTCGGCTTTGGCTTCGTCAATCCACCTATCACCTCTAAATTCATAGGGGATATCTCATCAATAAATCGACTGGGTTGACAGTAAATCAATTTGCCAAATCTGAATCTAGTTGTTGCATAAGACATAACAAACTTTTTTTCTGCTCTTGTAGCAGCCACATAAAAAAGTCGTCTTTCTTCTTCCAATCCTTCTCTGGTTCCCATGGACATTTTTGATGGAAACAATTCCTCTTCCATTCCAACCAAATAAACAACGGGAAACTCTAATCCTTTTGCAGCGTGAATGGTCATTAACTTAACAGCCTTATCGCTTTTCTTTTTATCATCAGCGTCTGTCAACAAACTTACTTGTTGTAAGTAAGAACCCAAGGTTTTATCCTCAACTTTGGTTCCCAATGTATCTACTTCGTCTGCCTCCACGAATTCTTTTATGGAGTTGAGCAATTCTTGAAAGTTTTCGTATCTACTCAATCCTTCCACAGTCTTGTCATCGTACAATTTGGGTTGCATACCCGATTCTTTGGCAATACCAGATGCTATTTGAAAGGCATCTTTTTTACCCAACGAAGTTTGATAGCTTTCAATCAAAGTAATGAAACCATCTACTGCATTTGTAATTCTTGCGTTAAATCCATAAAAGCTTAAGCTCTTGAGAACTTCCCAAATTGATATTTCATTTTGATTGGCAACAATCGTTACTTTTTGCATGGTTGTGTTTCCGATTCCTCTGGTCGGAAAGTTGATCACTCTTCTCAAAGACTCCTCATCTTTCGGATTGACAATGACTTTCATATAAGCCAATAAATCCTTGATTTCTTTCCTTTGGTAAAATGACATTCCACCATAAACAACATAAGGGACATTTCTGGTTCTCAATGCATCCTCCATTGCTCTGGACTGAGCATTGGTTCTGTATAAAATAGCAAAATCTTCATTTTTAAAATGATTCCTCAACTGTTCTTCTTGAAGATTGTTGGCCACTCGTTTGGCCTCTTCATTGTCGCTGGCCGTTTTAAAAACCTTTGTTTTGATTCCCTCCCCATTGTCTGTCCAGATGGTTTTTTCCAACTGTCCAGTATTCTTTTTTATTATTTCATTAGCAATATTTACAATGTTTTTAGTGGAGCGATAATTTTGCTCCAGCTTGTAAACTTTTAAATTTTCATATTCTTTTTCAAAGTTTAAAATATTTTGAATCGTTGCTCCACGGAAGCCGTAGATGCTTTGTGCATCATCACCAACCACACCGATGTTTCTATGAACATCAGCCAATTTACGGACGATCATATACTGAGCCTCATTCGTATCCTGAAACTCGTCGATCATAATGAATTTGAATTGATGTTGCAGCTTGTATAAAATATCTGCATGTTCTGAAATCAATTCATACATTTTCATCAAAAGATCATCAAAGTCCATCGCACCTGCCTGAAAGCAACGCCTAGCATAATGCTTGTAGATTGTTTTTATTTTGGGACGGCTACTCAACTCATCCTCTGTAATCATTTCTAGATTCGCAGCATATTTTTTAGGACTCAGTAAATGATTTTTTGCATTGGAGATTCTGTTGGATACAATATTGGCCTTATAGATATTGTCATTTAGGCCCAACTCTTTTATGATATTTTTTATCAATGATCTTGCATCTTGCGTATCGTAAATACTAAAGTTGCTAGGGTATCCAAGTTTAGGAGCATAAAGCCTTAACAACCTTGCAAAAACTGAGTGAAAAGTTCCAACATAAAGACTTCTTGCTTCAGGGCCAGAAATTTTTTCTATTCTGTTTTTCATTTCACGAGCAGCCTTATTCGTAAAAGTAAGGGAAAGAATATTGTAGGGATCGACCCCCATTTCCATGAGGTGAGCAATTCTGTAAGTAAGCACTCTGGTTTTACCAGAACCAGGACCAGCAATGATCATCAATGGTCCTTCAATGTGCTCAACAGCTTGGCGTTGTATTTCGTTTAATTCGTCTAAATAACTCATAGGTTTGGCGATCGCTCAAAGGAAAATTCCACTTGTGAAATTTTAAAGAGCTTATTTTCAAGGTTTATTGGAGTTGTGTGGCAAATTTACACAATGCTATTGGTAAGTTTATCGAGCACTAGATTTTTTTTCATCAAAGCCCTTACTTGGCTTAAAGCCAAGTGAGAGCTTTGATAACTATTGTAGTTTAGCTGAGTGAGGACTGTTTAGGCTTGGTTTATCCCCTTTTATAGTGTAATTTTGCGGCTTAAAAAAAATTCAATCATGGTCAACGATACAATAAGGCAGGATAAAATAGTTTTTGATCTTTTACAAAAAGAGTACGATCGTCAAAAACTCGGTATTGAATTGATAGCTTCTGAAAATTACGTGAGCGAACAGGTCATGCAAATCATGGGAAGTGTTTTCACCAACAAGTATGCAGAAGGCCTTCCAGGCAAAAGATATTATGGTGGTTGCGAAATTGTTGATCAAGTAGAACAATTGGCGATAGACCGTGTGAAAGAATTATTTGGAGCTTGTTGGGCAAATGTTCAACCTCATTCTGGTGCGCAGGCGAATGCTGCAGTAATGTTGGCTGTTTTACAGCCAGGAGATGCTATTTTAGGCTTTGACCTTTCTCATGGTGGTCATTTGACTCATGGTTCAGCTGTTAATTATTCCGGTAAAATTTACAGTCCGCATTTTTACGGTGTTGAAAAAGAAACTGGGATTGTGGACATGGACAAGGTTGCTGCAAAAGCAAGAGAAGTTAAACCGAAAATGCTTATTTGTGGAGCAAGCGCTTATTCTAGAGACTGGGATTATGAACGCTTCAGAGCCATTGCAGATGAAGTTGGCGCAATTCTTTTGGCTGATGTCGCTCACCCTGCTGGTCTTATTGCTAGCAAAATATTAAACAATCCTTTACCGCATTGCCACATCGTAACAACTACTACTCACAAGACCCTCAGAGGACCGAGAGGAGGTTTGATTATGATGGGCAAGGACTTTAAAAATCCAATGGGCATTAAAACCAGAAAAGGTGAATTGAGAAAAATGAGCTCCTTACTGGATAGTGGTGTTTTCCCGGGCACTCAAGGAGGACCGCTTGAACATGTTATTGCTGCCAAAGCCATTGCTTTTGGAGAAGCTTTAAGTCCAGAATACAAAACCTACTGCCAACAAGTTATTAAAAATGCTCAGGTATTGGCTGCTGAATTTGTAAAAAGAGACTACCATCTTATATCAAAAGGAACCGATAATCATTGCATGCTAATTGATCTGTCAAACAAAAACATCAGTGGAAAAACTGCTGAACATAGTTTGGATGAAGCGGGAATTACTTTAAACAAAAACATGGTTCCATTTGATACTCGTTCTCCATTTGTAACCTCTGGAATCAGAATTGGTACTCCTGCAATAACCACCCGTGGGCTGAAAGAAGCAGACATGATTCAGATTGTAGAATGGATCGATCAGATTATTTTAGATCCTGAAAATGTAGCCCTTCAAAAATCGATAAAAGCTGAAATTGCAAAGAAAATGAGTGATTATCCGCTTTTCTCCTGGTAATTTTTAACAAAATTTGTGACATATTTGATTCCTCCGTCATATTATATGTGATTGGTCTACTTTTTGTATAAAGCCAATTGTAATGCGACAAAGTGTATAATTACTTCCCCCATTTTATACGACTCATATCGACATATAATTTTTGACACTATTACTATTTTGTAAATAATTAAATATTTTAAAACCCATGAATGAAGTTAGCAGTGGCCTATTTAATATAGGTGACATCCTTTCAGGATTTTTAGGACAAGCACTGGCCTATTTACCAAGAATTATTCTTGCTTTAGTTGTTTTGTGGATTGGTTTCAGAGTTATCAACTGGATAGTTGGAATGATCAACAAGCAAATCACAGCAAGAGACATTGATCCATCTTTAGCAGGTTTCTTAGGTTCAATTATGAACATTGTAATGAAAGCTGCATTATTTATTGCAGTTGCATCGACTTTAGGAGTTGAAACAACATCTTTCGTAGCAATTTTAGGAGCTGCTGGTTTGGCAGTAGGATTGGCATTACAAGGAAACCTTGCAAACTTTGCAGGTGGAGTAATGATTCTATTATTCAAGCCTTACCAAGTTGGAGATTATATTCAAGCACAAGGTTTGGAAGGATTTGTTAGAGAAATCAGCATTTTCGTTACAAGATTAGAAACACATGATGGTGAAACTCACTTTGTACCAAATGGTGCATTGTCTGGTGGAAACATCACGAATGTTGCAAAGCACGGAAAAATCAGAATTCACGTTCCATCAACAATCACTTATGACAGTGATATTGATACAGCACGTTCAGCTATCTTAAATGTTGTAGGCAATCACCCACAGGTTATGAATGATCCTGCTCCAGACGTTATCGTTGCTGAAATGGGTAACATTGGTGTGAAATTAATCACGCGTGTATGGTCAGAGCCAGGCAATGTTCCTGGTGTTACTGCTGCGACAACTGAAACAGTTAAAAAAGCATTGACTGCTGCTGGAATCAAAGCTGCTATCATGCCTGATTTTGTTGGAGCTAAGTAAATAACAGATGCTAGATGTTAGATTCGGATGAATTATTATTTAAAGTCTAGGATCAAACAAAAATATTAACAAAATATTTAAAGCCGGATTGATTTTATTCAATCCGGCTTTTTTTGTCCCATTTTGCCTTGTAAGGCTTTCTTCTTTCCCCACCCCTTCAGATTGATTTTGTTTAGGGCGCATCCTTTCAGGTCGGGCTATCCGCTGCAATGAAGAATCCAGCTAAGCTGTTTCGCTAAGCCTGCGGTGGCTTCCTTTGGTCGCCTCCTCGCGCTAAGCTCAACAAGGCTTATCAGGCTTTTCATTTCCGCTACTATCCCTTGCGCGGATTTATGGTTATTAGCCTGAGTTCGATTATGAATTTCACAAGAGATGAGATAAAGTCAAAAACAGCTTGCTCCAAAAAGGAGAGTTTGAGTTCATTAATCTAGTTTATCGAAAACTATATGATTTGGCACAGTTTGCTGATACTTTTTTTTGATAAAAAGTATCCAAAAATCAAGGACTTATGGCATTTTCACGCTCCGCAATTCACTGAAATCCTAAAAAAAAGAAACTCGCTTTATTGAGAACTTATTAAGTTTTGTAAAAGATTTATTGGTAA
>CALBCY010000292.1 GCA_937927195.1 uncultured Chitinophagales bacterium | reverse complement strand
TCATTTTTTATTTCTTCAATTTCCCTTTCTAATTGCTCATTGTTGTCCATGTTCGTTTTTTTTTGAAAGCTTTTAGCTGTTTTTTGAAAGCTTTTAGCTGTTGGCCTTTAGCTGTTGGCATTTTTTTGAAATTTTGTTTTTGTGGTCATTTGTTTTTTTTTCGCTAACAGCTAACAGCTAACAGCGAAAGTAATGGCTAAAAATCAACAGCCCAAACAGTTGCAACCATCTTTTCTTTGATCGCTGTTTGCTTTGCCATTGCATCATATAAGTTGTCATCTTCTATTTGTAGGAGTTCGGGAATGATGTATCGGCTGATCAACTTTCCATTTGTTCCTATGATGCCCGTCCACATCATCGTTGATTCGATGATTTCGACCTGTGGAATGTTTGATTTCGGGAGTTGTTTGTAAATTGGATCAATTTGATTAAAAACATGACCATTGAGTATGCTTAAAAAATTGGCGTCTATCCAGTGTTCCAAATCAGCGGAGCCGTCTTTGTTTAAGTCTATTTTCCATCCCACTCTGATCTTTGATCCTTTTTGAATTTCACTGATTAAATTTTCGATGGATCCGGATTCTATATTTCCTTCAAAGTCTGTTTTGAGTAAAATAGAATTTTCGTTTTGTGCGATTGAAGCAATCGAGAAGAATAACAAGCATAAAAAAAAGTGTAAATGATTCATGATCTTTTATTTTATTGTCTTTCTAGTTCCGCGATTGTTCTTGTCAAGAAAGTCGAGAAATGTTTTACTGAGTTGGTATTCTTCTTGGTCTAGATTGTAAGTATAAGTGTGAAACAATCTGACTTTTTTATAAGAGTCAATATTGTCTCCTTCAGGGAGTTTGTGTTTTTTAGCCAAGTTGGTTTTGAATGCTGTATCATCTTGACAAATCTCTAGATCAAATGCTTGAAAAACTCCTTTCTCCTTTTTACGATTATCGGTTTTCATTTGCCAATTTATTCCTTGCTCGCAAATAAAAGTGGAATTCACTTTTCCAATTTTTTTGTATTCTCCTGATTTTACAATTTGGAAGATTTGAGCACCACTTTTGAAATCTGGAACTTTATATCGTCTTCCATCCAATTTGTTGAGTTTAAAACCAGCAGAATTGTAGCAAACCATTTCATTTATTCCATCATTGTTAAGATCGTTTAAAGAAACATTTTCCCAGGTATTTTTCAATTCGATTCTCAGATCTTCTTGATATTCCAAGAGTTGCCTGTATTCTTTGGCCTCTTCAGTGCTCATTTTATCGGCTGATGGCTTTGAATTCGACGCTTGGCTATTTGCTTTCGAACTTCCAGAGCTTTGCTTGTCTGCTTTGGTATTCGAAGCTGCTTCATTATTTTGTTGGCAGGACGAAAAGAAAAAAAATGTCAGGCCTAAAATTGTAAGTAGTTTGAATTTCATAAAAAAAGTTTCTGTGAATTTAATACAATCTTGCCAATTTCATAAGGAATTCTTAGGTCTTGATTTATAATAATAAAATTTCTTTTGCTGCCTAGAAACTCTTGTTGTGCAAACTTCAATTAGAATATTGGGCAAATCTCTGCTCCAGAATTGATTGGCTAGAATTAATGTGGCATTGAAGCTATGGTGCTGACATTGTATGGGAATTTACAGAGGCATTCTATTATTGGTCTGGCTTTCAAAGTTTGGTTTTCTAGCGCTAGAATGATAGTTTATCCACTATTAAAAAAAAAATCTCGTCGATTAAATGTTGATTCTACTAATATTTTAAAAAGATTGTTTGTGGAAGCTAGAAATAAAAGAGGATGGTACAAAAAAAGTGCTCCTAAAAAGGAGCACTTTGGGGAAATTTTGTTTGGCTTTAAAATTGAAATGGGATGAAATCATTTAAAACCTGGGGTTAAAATAGACAGTGTTTAATCTAGCTTCTGATTTATTCAAAGCAAAGAATTAACAAACTCCGATCTGAAAATTCCCTTTGGCCATAGAGATTGAACTTTTCAGAAACAAAGATTAAACAATTGGAATTATTTCGTAATACAATTTTTTGTCATCAGAGATTTTAAAGTAAAGTTTGAATCTATTCAAATCGATGACATTACTAGATCCATTAGGATCCAAATCGATACCACCTTTGGTAACCTTCATTTTTAATCCGGTACCAATGTCATACTTGTCTGGGAAAGTAAGGTTTTCAATATCTGATGAACCAATAACCAACCTACAAGTAGGAGCAGTGATTTCATGAATGCTATAAGGTTTTTCTTTATTGCTATCACTTTTATTAAAATAAATTTTACCAACTTCAAAAGGAATTTTATCTTTCGTCATAGAAACTATGCAGTCTCCACTAGCAGTTAACTTAAAGTCTAATTCAATTTCATTGGTTGTGGTATCAAAAGCAGCTTCAAAAATAAAGGGTAAATAAGACATGTTTTGGGATTTTAGGTAATGAACAATATCTGATAATTTAGAAAATCAGCTTAGGTATTTTAAAAACACAAAATTCCCTAAGGGCCAGCATTTACCATTGGTAAATGCTGGATTTGAGAATTGTCTTTACCAAACTACTCATTTTCTTTTGATTATAAATTATTTTTCATTGTAGTCTTTTAATTTCTTTTTGTTGAACCATTTTAATAATTTTGGAAAAATGGCAGATGTATCTTGTCGGATATTAGCCGCTTTTTTATTGAAGTTAAAAGTAGGGATGTACACCTTAAATGCACATCCCATTTATCACTGGGAACAAAACATGTTTAATAAGCTGGGATGAAGGGTGTTGTTAGGCCCTCGCGTTAGTTCCAAACAATGATTGAATTCATCAATGAAATTCCTTAGTCAAGGAAGTCTGAATTGTTGTTTTTCATTGATGCTTGTTTTATTGTTCCTATTAACTGTATGATTACATATCAAATATAAGGTGGTAATGGGTTCGTTTAAAACCATTTTTTTTTGATTTACTAAATGTAAACAGGTTCTTTTTTCTTCAATTGTGCTATGTAAACAATTGAATGTCAATTTTTTACGATTTTTTTAACATTAAAAAAAATCAGTGTCAAAGGAGCTATTTTTATTGGTAAAATCCATGGATTCAGTTGAAAAAAGGTACTTTAGAAAGTTTTCTAATGGTAAATGTCTAGAGCTTTTTAAGCTTTTGGAAAAACAAGAAAGTTATGATCTCGAAAAATTGAAGAAAAAATTCTCCACCCCAAAGGATTTATCTACTTGGAGAGTCAATCTGAAAGATTTGATCTTTAAGTCTATGAGGACCTTGAATGAAAATAATCGCTTAGATCAACAATTGACCAATGCTATTTTGGATGCTCGATTTTTAATTGATAAGGAAAGATTTAAACTAGCGGAAAAAATTCTTCAGGGAGTTATAGAAACAGGTCTACAAAATGATCTTTTTCAAATTGTTTTAAAGGCCAATCATCTGGTTCGATTCCTGCTGCCTAAATTAACTAAAAAAGTAAAGCAAGAAGACCAACAAGCTTTGCAAAGGGTTTCAGATTTTGCTTTGGAAAGAATGATATTAAAATTGCAATTGACCAAGGTGCAAGATCAACTTTACCATTTGTTGAACAAAGATTTATTTTCCCCACTTCAACAACAGGATGAAACCCTAGTAAAAATAAAAAGTTTTCTAGACAGTCTCAATGAAGAGAATTGTGATGGAATTGAAATCCGTAAAATATATTTGTTTATTCAGGCCCAATACTTTCACTTAATTAATTTAAAAGAAAAGTCTTTTGAGTCCTATGAAAAGTTGATTCAACATTTTGATGAGCACAATATTTTGCGCCTTGAACAAACAAGGGAATATGTGAGTGCCCTAAACAATTTTTGGACTATTTGTTTTTTGTTGCGAAAACTGGACATGGGCCCAACAATCATAAAAAAACTAAAAACTGTAGCGTATAAATCTCCAAAGGATCAGGTTCACCTTCAATTTACTATTTATAGAATTGAAATGGTTTATTATTTAAATACATGGGATAAGAAAAATGCTAAAATGATTATTCCAAAATTGACGGAATTTTTTGAAGAGAAAAATGATGCTTTTGATTTTGGAGTTTATTGCAACTTTCAATACAATGTTTTATGCTTTAATTTTATTTCGGAGGATTTTGAAGACGCTTTCGATAGTGCAGATAAAATAATAAAGTCTGGCAAAAATTTCCCTAGACAGGATATTCAAGATGCAGCCCGTCTTTTTAAATTGATTATTGAGTATGAATTGGGCAGGCTGACCAGTTTGGAATCTTCCATTAGAAATATAATCCGCTATTATAAAGATAACGAGCGAAATTACCCATTGGCCAATTTCTTCATTGGCTTATTGAAACAAATTATTTCAAACCCTCTCAGTAAAGGTGATTTGAAGAAGTTATATTGTCAAGCTTTAAAAGAATTTAAGGAATTAAATAGTACATTGGGTTCTTTAGGAATTGGAAGTGAAGAATTGGAAATCTGGCTAACAGCCAAGTGCAATGACCTAGTTTTATGGGATGTAGGTCAAGGAGGCTTGCACAGAAAATAGCGGTGGAATATTTGGGAAATGTGAAACGCATTATTTAAAATGCTCGAACACTGTTACTCAACCATCCCCTGGAAATTATTTTTCCGAATGCCTTCTTTAAATATTTATCTGGTTCAATATTGGCTTTATTCAATAAGCCATCACTCGAAATATAGTAGAGGCATATTCAAGTGATGGCTGCTGTTTTTATTGCACATTGGTTTGTGGACAATTCAATCAACTTATTTGAAAGTTGAGATGACTTCTACTGAACCAACAATGTTTTCATTGAACTCCTCCATTTCAGCCGAAGGAACCCAAAGCTCATTGTGCTGAGAACCACCAACATTCTGTACCTTAAATTTGCTAAGGTATTCTGAATCGACTTCAAACTTTGTTACATAACCTATTCCATATGCAGGTACATTCCAATCCCTGGTAATTTGAATGGCATATTCTTCATTCATTACAGGGTAGAAAAATGGTTGTTCTGGCAATCTTGGAGGGAAGCCAGTAAAATTCATTTTTTCGATCAAAGCCAACTCTTTGTCATTGACTGGCCGAAACAATATTGTTGTTTGTCTTTTCATGATTAAAAAATTTGTACGTGGAATAGTACAGTTTTTTTTGTGGAATGGTTCCCGGGCAGTTGTCATGATAAAAACTTACAAACTTGACAAATACGTTTCAGCTTCAAGCAAATGTGCTTGTTGTTTCTGTCCTTCCATTTTATCAAACATACGAACGAGCATTCCTAGGCGTGGATTTTTCAAGAAAAAATCTCTATGTACATGCATGAATCTCCAAAACAAACCATCCCAGGTTTTTTGCCAATCTCCTTTTTTGAAATTACTCATTTTCATGAGGTAATTACTTCCACTGATATAAGGCTTGGTTGACATCAATCCTCCGTCAGCAAATTGGCTCATGCCATAGACATTGGGAACCATTACCCAGTCGTAGGAATCAATGAATAATTCCATGAACCAACGATAAACTTCATCTGGATGAAATTCGCATAAGACCATGAAATTTCCGAGAATCATCAGCCTTTCAATATGATGGCAGTAGCCTGTTTGTAAAACTTTTTTTATCACATTGTCTACAGGTTCAATTCCTGTAGTGCCATCATAAAATGAGGCGGGAATTTTTCTTTCAAATTGCCAGAAATTTTTTGTCCTTTCTACACTTCCTTTGCATTCATAAACACCTCTTATGAATTCTCGCCAGCCAATTATTTGACGGACGAATCCCTCTGTGGAATTGATCGGAACATTGTTTTGTTTAGCAAACTTCAAAGTTTGGTCAATGATAGACTTGGGGTCTATCAATCCAACATTGAGCATAGGGCTAAGTACACTGTGATTCAAAATTATTTGATCAGAAACGATGGCGTCTTCATAAGTTCCAAATTCCATAAATCTGAATTCAAGAAATTGGCAAATCAAAACTGTATCCAAGCAATTTTGTGTTTCGGTAAAATTGCTTGGATACAGTTTTGATTTGCCAATTTGACCGGGATTATTGGAAAAATTTTGTTCTGTGTAATCAATGGCTTCTTTGTGAAATTCATCAGAATTGGGGAAGCTTACCGGTGGAGGTAATTTTGACTTGGGGTATTTTTTTCTGTTTTCAGCATCAAAACTCCATTTGCCCTGTATTGGTTTCTCGTCCTCATCAATTAATATTTTTCTCTTTTTTCTTTCAGCTATGTAAAATTTGGTCTGGAAAAATTTCTTATTTTTTTCTTTGAAAAATACAGCAAGTTCTTCTTTCTTGTTCAAAAATAATTGGGATTGGAATTGCTCAGATTTTAATCCGAATTTTTCAAGCCCCAAACGAATCCTTTTTTCAAGCCAATTGTCAGTCGGGTCTATGTAGTTGATCTTTTGAACTTTTATTTTGGCTAAATAGGGTAGTAGTTTTCTTATGTCTGAAATTTCACTGGAAGATTCAATGTAGTGAACTTTTAAGTCCATTGACTTTAAATAACTTTCATAAAATTTCATACTGGCTCTATGAAAGGCTATTTTTTGTTTGTGAAATTTGAATTCTTTGAAAAAGAGATGTTCTTCTACTAAATAAGTTTCCTGACCATTTGTCAAAAGTTTATTGTTTTTAAACAATTGATGTGGGAATATGATATTGGCTTCCTTCATTTTTTTTGTCCTTTGTTTCTTCTGCATCTTTCGCTACAGTATTTCACCTCCTCCCAAACCTTGCTCCATTTCTTTCTCCAAGTAAAAGGTCTTTGGCAGACAAGGCAAATCTTTTGCGGTAGGTGTTGCTTTTTCATTAACTTCTCTTTGTATGTTTGGTCAATATTCTTTTTTGTTCTTTCTTGACCAGTAAGTTTTTTCTATGGCCCCAAAGTTTGTCCCTTGCAATCTTATGGCTTTTTTTTAAATCCACAATCGCATAAGGATAATCTGTTCCTATAAACGTCTTGCAAAATGTTTGATCCATGTGGGTCATCAATTCTGGTTCATGGATAAACTCCATTGGTACCTTCTCCAACTCGGGAACCCATTTTTTGATGAACGTTCCTGCGGGGTCATGATCTTTGGATTGCTTCATTGGATTGTAAATCCGAATGGTGTTTACACCTGTGGTTCCAGCTTGCATCTGAAATTGGGGATAATGAATCCCTGGTTCATAATCCAGAAATAATTTCGCTAAGTGATAAGTTCCTTTTCTCCAATCCTGATCCAAGTGATGGCAGAAAAAAGAAACGAGCATTGCCCTCATTCTAAAATTGATCCATCCTGTGCTTATTAAACATCGCATGCAGGCATCAATCAATGGGAATCCTGTATGGCCGCTTTCCCATGCTTTTATAAAATCTTTGTTCTCTCTTCTTTGTAAAGTTTCATAGCCTCGATTGATGCAAAATTGTTCGTACTCACATTCCATTTCAAACTTTTGTATAAAATGACAATGCCAGTTAAGTCTTGTTATAAAACCACCAAAGGCTCTTTGATTTTTCGTGAAATTTGGATGATGACCAACAAATTGAAATGCTTGTTTGATACTGATGTTTCCCCATGCGAGAAATGGGGACAGGCGGGAACAGGAAACCCTGCTTTGTAGTGGCTTTGAAATATGACGATGGTAGTTAAATCCACGCGCTTTAACAAAGGAATGAAGGTATCTCCAGGCATTGTGTTCGCCGGGTGATTGAAAAGTTTTAGGATAATCTGTTAAACGTTTTTCCAGGGCTTTGGGAATGGGAAAAGGATGCTGCCAATTGATTCTTTCTTGATAGGAATATTCATTTTTAATCAGTGGGGCATTCATTTTGTTTATCCATTCTTTTTGCCAACCTTTTCTGTTTTTGATGCCCCGAATTATTCCATCTCTTTGAAACTCTGTCCAGTTAATACCATTTGATTGCAAAAGTTTGCCTACTTCTTTGTCCCTGTCCCAACTTATTTTAATCCCTGTTTCTGCATAAGAAAATACTTCTAAAATTTCATAGTCCAAAACCAATTGCTGAAAAATGTCGACTGCCTCACCATATAGAATGCGGACATTCTTGTTGTTGGCTTCTAGACTGAGATTCATTTCACGAATAGAATAAAATACAAATTGAAGATGTCTAATGGAAGTGTCTGGATAATCAATCAAGCTCGGTTCAAACATATAAATCAATAAATAGGGCAAAGCAGATGCCTGAGCTGCTTTTTCGGCTGCTTCCAATGCGGCATGATCTTGTGTTCTCAAGTCCCTTTTTAGCCAAACAATGTTGATTTTTTCTTTGATTTTCAAATTTTAAATAGGAGAGGATTCGTTAATCTTTTCTTTGTGTGTTTAACAAATTAGATCTTAAATAGTTTGTGGAAATTTACTTGTTTTGAGTTTACAATTATTTTTACTATAGTCACAAAGTGACTATAGTAAAAATAATTGTGTTTTTATAACAAATTTGAATTTTCCTATTTCAGAGTAAATTCCTGGGTTTATAATTCACCAAATAGTTCACTAGTGAACTATTTGGCTTTATATTTGTTTCTTTAAAATGTATTGATGAACCTCGTTTAATAAGTCGATTGATAAAATGAAAGAATTTGATCCTTGCCAGCATTTTGGTTTTTTGGCCAACAGGGTTGCTAAATTAATTAGCAATAAGGGGAAGCATGTCATCGAATCAAAGGGCTACTCTTTTGTTCCAAGCTGTATTGGGATTTTGGCGGAGCTTTGGGGGCAAGACGGAATCAATCAAAAGGATCTGTCAATATCTTTGTATAAAAGCAAAAGTACCATTAATAAAATGTTGTTGGCGCTGGAAAGAGATGGATTGATTAAGAGAGTAGATGAGGAAGCAGACAAGCGATATAAACGAATATTCCTTACAAAAAAAGGGAAGCAATTCAAAAAAGCAATCGAGCAGGAAAGTCTTGAAATGGAAAAAAAATTAAAGAAAAAATTTAGTCTTGAACAAATTCAAATTACGAAAGATGTTTTTCGTGAAATGATGGAAATATTATCAACAGAAAGTCTGGGAAATGGATAAGAGAAAAATTATAATTTCAGCAATCGTGACATTGCTGATGATTGCTGTGTCAGCTTTTGCTTACACAAAGCTGTCGTCTAAAAAGGAGTCTACTGTTTCGGAGCAGAAGCAAGAGGCAATTATTCGCTCAGTTGATGTGAAGCAGTTTGAACTGGGTGAAATTGCAAGCACGATCGAAGTAGATGGAAGAATTTCAGCTTTTGAAAAAATCAATGTTGCTGCAGAAGTTACCGGAAAATTATTGGCAGGTAATAAGTTTAGAGAAGGGACATATTTCAAAAAAGGAGATTTGCTTTTTCAAATAGAAAGCAGTGATGAACAGTACAGTTTGTTTGCCCAAAGAAGCAGCCTGCTCAATGCAATCACCCAAATGATGCCGGATTTGAAATTCGATTATCCACAGTCTTTTCAGAATTGGAAAAATTATTTGGATGCTTTTGATCTTGAAAGACCAGTCAAGGCATTGCCAGCTATTCAAAATGATCAGGAAAAGTATTTCATCGCAGGGAAAAACATTTTCAATATATTTTATTCCATAAAAAGCATGGAAGACCGAATGGGTAATTTCAATATTTATGCCCCTTTTAGCGGCGTATTTTTATCGGTCAATGCTTTTCCAGGCTCGCTTGTTAGTCCTGGTATGAACCTCGGCCAGATTATGAATACATCGAGGTTTGAACTAGTCGCTCCCATGGCAATGGAAAATTTGAAATACATTTCAACTGGACAAAAAATTGAGTTGCATGCCAGTGATTTGGGAAAGACTTGGAATGCTACTGTCAATCGCGTTTCCAATCAGATTGATCAAGCCACCCAATCAATTCCCGTTTATTTTGATGTCCAAGGGAAAGGCTTAAAAGATGGAATATTTGTGAAAGGAGTTTTGGAAGGAAGCTCCATCGGACAGGCTTGCAAAATTCCTAGGAATTTATTGATTGATCAGAATCATGTTTATGTTTTTGAAAACGGAAAAGCCACTAAGAGGCAAGTAGAGATCGTATCGAGAATTGATCAGATGGTGGTTGTGCGTGGCATAAGTAGCAATGACCAAATCATCAGTTCAGGAGTTAATAATTTATATGATGGCCAGGAGGTGGTTTTAAGAAAATAGGCTATGAGAGGAATTATTAATTTTTTCTTACGAAACACAGTTGCAGCCAACTTGCTGATGGTTTTCATTTTTATAATGGGGATCTTTGGATTGTTGCAATTGAAAACTACTTTCTTCCCTGAAACATCTTTGAAGAACATCAATATTCAATTGGTGTATCCGGGTGCTTCTCCTGAAGAAATGGAGGAAGGTGTGGTTACTAAAATTGAAGAAAACTTGATTGGAGTCAATGGCATTAAACGAAGCAGTTCAGCTTCTTCGGAAAATGCAGCTTCTATCAATGTTGAATTAGAAAAAGGATTTGACATTGATTTGGTTTTGCAGGATGTAAAGAACGCAGTTGACCAGATCAGCTCTTTCCCGCGGCTAATGGAACCTCCAGTGATTTACAAGATTGATCCTGTAAACGATGCCTATATTTTTGCTATTAGTGGTGAAATGGATTTAAGGGCTTTGAAAAGTTTGTCTCGAAAAATAGAAGATGAATTATTGGCAAAGGATGGTATTTCAAAAGTAGAAATCAGTGGATTCCCGGAAGAGGAAATTGAAATAAGTTTCAGGGAAGTTGACATGCGCTCGATGAACATTACTTTTGATGAAGCAATAAATGCAGTTGCTCAAACCAATCTTTTAACAACAGGTGGGACAATCAAAACTGACGATGAAGAATTGTTGATCCGCGCTAAAAACAAAAAATATTATGCAGATGCTTTCAATGATGTTGTCATTCGAAGTTCTGCCGATGGGGGGATTGTTAAGTTAAGTCAAATTGCCGATATCAAAGATCAATGGGAGGATTCGCCAACCAGAAGTTATTTGAATGGTGAAAAAGCCGTTGTCATCAACGTGAAGAATACGCGAGCAGAGGACATGTTTGGCAATTCAAACACAACCATTGAATACTTGAAAGGTTTTAAAGAGCAATATCCCAATGTAACGGTTAGTGAAATCAGAGATGGTAAGAAATACTTGAATGGTAGAATTGAATTTATAAAGAAAAATGGGCTGATTGGATTCCTCTTGGTCTTGGTATTGTTGGCGATGTTCCTCAACATTCGATTGGCTTTTTGGGTAGCATTGGCCATCCCAATTTCTTTTGCTGGGATGTTTTTGGCTGCAGCATATTTGGGAATTACCATTAATGTGATTACAACCTTCGGAATGGTGGTTGTAATTGGAATTCTGGTGGATGATGGAATAGTCATAGCGGAAAATATATTTCAACATTATGAGAATGGAGCCTCCAGATTTGATGCTGCCTTGAATGGCACCTTGGAAGTGCTTCCAGCTGTTAGTGCGTCAATTTTGACGACAGTAATTGCTTTTTCTGCTTTCTTTTTCATAGATGGATTTTTAGGAGAAGCCTTTTCTCAAATGGCAGTTGTGGTAATATTTACACTGATTTTTTCACTGATAGAGGGCGCCTTAATTTTACCAGCACACATTGCTCATTCCAAGGCTTTGACGCAAGGAAATCAAAACAAGATTACACAGTTTTTTGACGGCATCATGAATTTATTGAAGGAGAAAATTTATGGACCTATATTGAAACTTTCCATGAACTATCCTTTGCCAATTTTTGCCCTGTGCTTATCAGGTTTGATGATTGTTTTTGGTGCTTTGAGTGGAGGATTTATAAAGGGGACTTTCTTCCCGTTTGTACAATCAGATAATTTCAATGTCAGTCTTGAAATGCCAGCAGGCACCTCGGTTGATCAGGTTTATGATATACTCGATAAAATAGAAGAGGCTTCTTGGAAGGTCAACCAAGACTTGAAAGATGAATACTTTGCTGGAGAGAAAGATGTGATTGAATTGATAGAAAAGAAGGTTGGGCCAAGTTCTTATCAAGCGGGATTGACTTTTTATTTGATGGATGGAGAGGAACGGCCTGAAATTAAAAACAGGATGATCACCAATGCCATTAAAAAAGAATTGGGTCCGATACATGAAGCGGACAAGTTGATCTTTGGTATTGGAAATATATTTGGTGATCCGGTTTCCATTTCACTATTAAGTTCCAACTCTGTACAATTGAATCAAGCGGTTGATGCCTTGAAACAAGATTTGACAAGCATCAGTGATTTGACGGATATACAGGATACCAATAAAGAAGGGTTGAAAGAAATAAGTTTGAGCTTAAAGCCAAAAGCTTTCAACCTTGGATTGACCTTGGGAGACATAATGCGGACCATTCGACAAGGGTTTTTTGGTGCTGAAATACAGCGTTTACAAAGAGGTGCAGATGAGGTGAAGGTTTGGGTTCGCTACAAATTAGACGACAGGAGTTCCATTGCTGATTTATCTGAAATGAGAATTCGAACAGCTGGTGGACTAGCAGTTCCGCTGAGTGATTTGGTAGAGTTTAATACAGAAAGAGGCGTTGTGGCAATCAATCACATCGATGGACAAAGAGAAATTCGCATAACAGCAGATGTCGCTTCGGACGATGTTTCTGTTAGTGATATAAATTCAGATATTCAAAGTGAGTTGCTGCCGAAAGTTTTGGAAAAATTTCCTGAAGTAAGAACGGGAATGGAAGGGCAGGCGAGGGACAATGCAGAGACCATGTCGTCTATGCGAAAGGTGATGCCGATTATTTTTCTTTGCATGTTTTTCGTAATCGTAATGACTTTTAGTTCGGTCAGTCAGGCACTGATTGTATTCATGCTTTTGCCATTTGGTTTCATCGGAGTAGGTTTGGGGCATTGGTTGTTAGGCATTCCAATTAGCTTCTTATCAGTTTTGGGAATCATCGCTTTGATTGGAATTTTTGTCAATGATGCATTGGTATTTATTTCAACATTTAACAGCAAAATAAAAGAAGGCATTCCATTCAAGGAAGCACTTTATGACACGGGAATGTCTCGTTTCAGGCCAATTACATTGACAACTTTGACGACGGTGGCTGGTTTGTTGCCCTTGATGCTGGAGAAAAGTGTACAAGCTCAGTTTTTGATACCTATGGCCAATTCTGTTGCCTTTGGATTGATCACGGGAACCTTTGTTTTGTTGGCATTGATTCCTGCCTTGTTAACCATAGCAAACAGTATTAGATTGTTTTCAACAAGGCTTTGGACTGGGGCAGAAATATCTCCAGAAATGGTTGAGCCTGCCTACGAGGGAAGACAGCATCCTTGGTTTTTGACACTTTTATTTTCTATCGGTTTATTGATGGTAATCGTTGGAATGATCATGGTCTGTATGAAAATTTTTGGAAATTTAGTGTAGGATGAATTTTTGTTTTTTTGTGAAACTGATGAAGTTTAAAAAACTAGAAAGTGAGCCTTTTGTCTGTTAAAAATTAGAATATTAAAATGAGATACTCCTATTTATATATAAGCTTAATTTTTCTTTCCTGTGCCTTGTTTGCTCAAGAAGCGAAGGAGGGTGAAATGACATTGGAGAAAGCAATTGCGATTGGGCTTGAAAATAATTTCAGGATAAAGATCGATGAAAAATCTATTGAATTGGCGGAGCGAAATGACAGCTGGGCGAGGGCAGGAAGAGCACCTTCTGTAGACCTTAGAGGTTATTTTAATAATTTCATTGCGAAAGATAACAACCAGGCCAGCTTTTTGCAAGGAACCTATTACAATGGTTCTTTAGGTGCAGCTGTTGATGCCAATTGGGTCGTGTTTGCAGGCGGAAGGGTTAGAATAGCAAAAGAACAATTGGGATTGGCTACTGAGCAGCAGCGATTGAACCAGAAAGTTGGCATTCACGACTTGATTAGGAATGTGTATCAACGGTATTATGATGTGCTTTTGCAGCAAGAAAGAATGTTGGTTTTATTGGAAAATTTTGAGCTGTCAAAAACTGAGCTTCTTTATGAGCAAACCAGGAAAGAATTTGGTGTCAGTAATGCTTACAATTTATTGCAGTTTGAAAATTCTGTTCTGACCGATTCTACAAACATCGTAAATCAGAAAGTAATAATCGATGTTTCTAAACGTAATTTGTACAATGTTTTGGATATTGCAGAGATAAGGAATTATGAGTTTCCAGAAGTATTGAGTACTGAATTAGAGGAAGTGGATGCCGAGAAATTAAAAGGAATTTTATCGGAGGAAAACTATACTTTGAAAAGCTTGGGAATGATAGCGGAACTAGATGTTTTGAATACAAGGCTGGAAGAGGCTTCTAGAAAACCTACGGTTGGTGTCAATGGTTCAATAGGATTTGCAGAAAATGGATTCAAGTTTTTTGCAGATAATCCAAACACTGGAGATCCTTATAAGTTGCTTTTTAGCAATCAAATCACCGGTTCATTGAATGCCAGTGTTTCTTGGAATTTGTACGATGGTGGTGTGAAAAGAGGCAATATTGAAAATGCAAAATTGCAACAAGAAATTTCACAAATGAATATCTTGGAGGCCAAAGTTGAATTGAACAATCAATTGGATATACTGATTGCCAATTTTGAGAATCAAAAAAGCCAAATCAAAATGATCGACGATCAGTTACAAATTTCAAAAAGAAACATAGAGATGACCGAGGAACGATTCAAGGCTGGTGTGTTGAGTTCCTTGGATTTTAGAAATGTACAAAATCAATATTTAGCCATTGCCTTCAGTAAAGTAAATGCAATTTATAATTTGATTCTAACCAAAACGGAGATTGATTACCTGGTTGGGAAGTTTGGTGATGATGAATGAGGAAAAACTTAAATGAGTAAAAGAGAAAATGATTAATAGTGGCAATGCGATTGATCGTGCCCCCTTCCTTTGCTTTCTAATAAAAAAATATACCAGCTTTTTAATTGATTAAATTAGCTGTATAAATTATCGGATAAATAAAACTTGTCAGCCTCCATTTAACTATTTTCAAATTGAATGACTGACAAGTTTGTTCTTTTAAATGATACCGGCAATGCCACGGTAAAGACCGCTTTTCAGTTCAATAGAATTTCCATCTTCATCATACAGCATGCATTCAAATTCGGCCTTAAAGATATAGGCGGATTCTGATCCAGAATTCTCAATAAACTCTGTAATATTAAATGTTGAACCTGTTTGCGCTCCCCATTCACTTGAATAATTGGTTATTCCGTCTGGAGAATAATTGATGTACACTCCATCGTTCCCTTGAGAATCTATAGAATATGGATACTCACTCAATTCAAAAATGGTCAACAAATCCGAATAATCTGCTTCGAATTGCCCAGGGAAGGTTTTGTAGATGTTAATGGAAACAAAAGGCGCAGGTTGAATAGATCCGCCCTCAAAAATCACTTGATTCATTGTTGCTCCAGTTTCTGCTTGCACATTGTTATTTGCATCAAAGGTATTGCCCTCAAGGATTCCAACAAAAAAATTGTCGACTCCTTGTGCAAAATTAACCGCTGCTCCATCAACTTCCGCTTGGAAGTAATAAGTGGCCGTCGGAGGCATTAAATCATCGTCTTCATCGGGCTCATCCGAACAGGAGCTGACGAAAATCAAAGAAATTAATAATCCTAAAAAAGTAAACTTGTTCATTCGTTATTGTTTGTAAAAGGTTAAGAAAAATCGTTTGTTTTGAAAGATACAAAATTTTATAAATGAATGCGCATTAGGTATAAATAATATTGTTTTTTGTGAACGGTTATATTTCGGTTTTGAACCAAAATTTCTTGTTATATGTACTTTCTTTAGATTAATTAAATTTAGAAAATGTTAAAGAAAGTAACAGCAGTAATGAATACCGCTTTTATGTTCGCATTAGGAGTTGGTTTTTTACTCTTGATAATAATTTTGTTGATGCTGTTTTCACCATTGATATTGATGTTTTGCCTTATTGGTTATTTTCAGGAGAGGGAATTTGAGAAAAGGTTTCTTATTTTTTTGGCTGAAATTGAAGGGGAAAATCTATTCTGGTACAACAACAGACGGAAAGGAAAAGATTTTATTGAAGTCAATATTTTACCAAAGCTAGACGCATCAGTTAAAATTGTGTACTTGGATGGGAATGATATTCATTCCATCTACGATCGTGCAATGATCCAAAGGTGTTCAGCCCATTTCTCAAATTACAGCAGGTTTCCTCATCTATTGAAGGTTAGAAATGGGCAATTATTGGATGAATCCATCAATAATCAGTTTTTTAATGTTGTAAATCAAAAGAAGGATAAAGACAATTTGTTAAAAACCATTCACCAATTTTTCGAAATGACCGAATCTTGAAATCCTTTTGCTTAAATTCGTATCAGAATATTTTGTCAATCTGATTTTGCAATCAACAATCTGCCTCTTTGGGAGTAAATTATGAATAAAGAAAAAAAAGAACATCCTAAAGAAAAGCCCGGTCTTCATCCACGCAACAAGCACCGTGGCAGGTACGATTTTAATGCCCTTTGTCAAAGCAGCCCAGAATTATCTGATTTTGTAGGCCCAAATAAGTTTGGTGATCAATCGATTAATTTCTCTGATCCTGATGCTGTAAAAGCGTTGAACAAGTCTTTGCTTAAACATTATTATGGTATTGAGAACTGGGAGATTCCAGAAAATTACCTCTGTCCACCAATTCCTGGACGGGCAGATTATTTGCATTACGTGGCCGATCTTTTGGCGGCTGACAATGAAGGTAATATTCCTAAGGGTAGTTTGGTGAAATGTTTGGATATTGGAACTGGAGCCAACTGTATTTACCCAATTATAGGTTTTGTCGAATATGGCTGGGATTTTATAGGTTCTGATATTGATAAAAAGGCTGTTGAATCTGCAAAGGCAACAGTTGCTTCAAATTCCAAACTGAAGGATAATATAGACATTAGATTACAGGCAGATCCCAATCATTTTTTCAAAGGAGTTATTAAAGAAAAAGAGGTTTTTGATGTGAGTATTTGCAATCCCCCATTTCACGCTAGCAAAAAAGATGCGGAGGCTGGAACGATGAGGAAGCTGCGTAATTTGAACAAAAAATCGGTTAATAAAAAAGTCTTGAATTTTGGAGGAAATGCAAGTGAGTTGATCTACGAAGGTGGTGAAAACGAATTCATAAGAAAGATGATTTTGGAAAGCAAAAATTTTGCCCCTTCCTTTAAATGGTTCACCACTTTGATATCCAAAGAAGCCAATTTGAAATATGCCTTTAGAAACTTAAAGGCTGTTAAGGCTAAAAATATCAAAAATATTCCAATGTCTCAAGGGAATAAAGTGAGTCGATTTATTGCGTGGAATTTTAGTGCAAAAGGAAACCCTGATTCATGAAGAAAGTATTGATGTCTTTCTTCATTTGTTTCTTTTTTGGCATTCTGGCAATTGCACAAAATACTGTTGTCAAACCCATCTTCAATAAAAAGGGAACTGTTTACCTCTTTTGGGGATGGAACCGTGCTTCATTCGGAAATTCCAACATTCATTTTACAGGACAAGATTATGATTTTGAATTAAGTGATGTCGTTGCACATGATCGACAAAGTGAATTTAGTGCTGATTTGTATCTTAACATCGGCAAGATGACCATTCCACAATACAACTTTAGATTGGGTTACTTCCTCCATGATAATTACAGTATTTCAATTGGAGCAGATCACATGAAATATGTAGTCGATATTGACCAAGTTGTAAAAATAAATGGCAGGATTGCCAATAGTGGGGGCGATTATGATGGAATTTATGACAAGGATGAAGTTCAACTTAAACAAGGATTTTTAGAATTAGAACATACAGATGGATTGAATTTTTTCAACATTGATTTTCGTCGACACGATGAAGTGCTCGATTTGGATAAAATAAAGATCAGTCTCAGCGAAGGAATAGGTGTGGGTTTGTTGTTTCCAAAGACCAATGCAAGTTTGTTGGGCAATGATCGGAGTGATGCCTATCACTTATCTGGTTTTGGTTTAAATGGAGTATTGGGAATAAATATCAATTTTTTCAAGCATTTTTTTATTCAGCCTGAAATAAAAGGTGGATATGTAAATATGCCAGATGTGAAGACGACCAAGTTTGATAAAGATAAGGCGAGCCAAAGTTTTTTATTTTTTCAGCGCAATGTTGTAATTGGAGCCGTTTTTAAATTGGGGAAATAGGGTGTCGGATTCTGTTAGCGTAGAAGTGTTTTAACTGTAGGGTAAAGATGCTGTCACCCGACCCTGACAGCTTTAAAGACGTGAAAAATAATTTTAATCCAAAACCAACTGCTCGACTTTCAAACTATCCTTCATGCTTTGAACATGTTTCGAGCCTGCCAATAGGGTATTAGACTTTAATGATGGAAATATCTTTTTTGAACGTTTCAAAAGTTTTTCGCCTGGGACAATCAAATCCAATTCATTGCCAATAATGTTTATTGTTGTTTTTATTTTTTCTGCCTCGCCTTTTTTGATGAGTGGGATTTGATTGAAATCCATGTCAAAATAAAGGAAGACTTTGGAGAGAAAATTTATAGCAAAATCATCTCGTTCAGAAAATACTGCAGCAAGAAATTTTTCAAGATGTTTGGGTTTTTTAGAACTCATGTACATTCGCATTGGAAGGAACATTTTAAAAATCAACTTGAATGGATTTCCATTGACAATACCAACAGGTGCTAGCAAAAAAGATTCTTTGATTCTCGATTCATCTTCTAATAAGGTTTTCCAGATGATGAATCCACCAAAGGAGAAACCCAATAGAGTAACATTGTTTAGGTTCAATTGACTGATTATCTCATTTATCCATTTTCCATAAGAATTGTCTTTCATGCTTGGTCTTGTTTCCGAGCTAAGATTGGGTTGTGCGACTACGTCCACTGCATAGACACAATATTTCGATGAAAGATTGGGGAATAACTCAAGGGCAATTGGGGCACAACCATTTGATCCGTGAATGAGTAGGAGTGGTGGACTAGAATCATTGCCAGTTTTGACGATATTAGTCGTACCAAGAAAAGTTTCGAGTTTTAGAAACTCGTGCTCAATATTGAGTTCATTTAACTTGTCATAATATACTTGATGAATTTCCTTTTTTGCCTCTTCTGATTTGTAAAGCGATTTCACAGCTGTAATTGTTTTTTGTTTTCTACACTAATATTTGAACCGACTGCTAACATAATAGATTTTGCTTTACTTTGGTTGAGAAATTGAAATTTTTCACCATACACTTTTCCAAAGTCAACATTCAAGTTGTGATTTTTTACTTTATACTGGGCCCATTTTGGATGCCTCACTTCATATTCCCAAGTTTTGGAATCGTTTATTTTAGGATCTCAAAAAACAAACAAGGCAAATTTTATTCAGCAAGCCCTTACAAATCAAGTGAATCGGATACCGAATAATGAATTCCCAGAATGATCTATTGATGCTCCCATCTAACTTGATAAGGATAGCGTTCCCAGATGGCATTGTCTTCATTGATGCTGTCGCCGTTTTTTCCATTTATTTTGGCCTCTTTCATAACCGCTCTGCCTTTCTCACGATT
>CALBCY010000291.1 GCA_937927195.1 uncultured Chitinophagales bacterium | reverse complement strand
TGTCATCTCGCCCCATCTTTCATCTCGACGCAGGAGAGATCTTTACCAGCATGAAACCCATTTATCAATTTTCATCTTTTCTGTTGAAGCAAGGACACAAAAAAAGCGAGACTGGATCATCCAGTCTCGCTTATATAACTTCTTTTACTTTAAGTTCTTATCCTTCAGGAGTGGTGTCAGCATCAGGCTTACCCATTCCCAATTGTTTTTTCATTGCTTCCAATTCACTGTCAGCATTTCCGCTGCCACCTTCTAACAACAATTCTATTTCATCATCAACAGACTTTGTGTCCAATGCCAATGATTCATAAGATTCAGCCATCGCCTCAGAATGCTCAACTTTTTCTTTCATTCTTTCAAGCATCGCAACAGTACTACTAGAATCAACATTGGAAAGTTGTTTGTTTAACTTCTCAGTTGCATCACTTACCTTAACTCTAGACTTAAGCGTTTTTAGTTCATTCTCCCAGCTACCAATGTTGGACTTAAGGTTTTGTACTTTAGATTGCATAGAGTTTACATTGCCATTAAGTTTTTCAGCCTGAGCACCAGATCTAGCTGCAGCGGCTTGGTTTTCACTCTTTCTTGACAATGCTTCTTTTGCTAATCTTTCTGCTTCAGCCATTTCAATATCCCCGCTTTGCCCTTTTTGTAACAACAACATTGCTTTGCGTTCATATTCCTTCGCTTTAGAAGCGTATTGCTCAGTATCTTTTCTTGATTTGATTGACATGGCTTTTACTTCAGCCAAAGCCTCTATACTTTTATTAAGATCCTTTTTCAAATCGCGAATTCCCTGTTCTGTCATTTTGATTGGCTCTTCCAATTTATCGATTGCGTCATTGGTGGAAGCCCAGAAAAGTCTAAAAATTCTTTTAAATATATTCATTTCTTTTTAAGATTTTGTTTTTGAAATTTTACCGCTCTGTCTATTAACGAAGCGTCTATACCTTTGCGTATTGAAGAATCTGTCCTGAATATTCACTCAAAAGCATGCTCAAAGAGTTGATAGATGCTTCTAATTCGTTTAAGTCAAGATTTGAAATCTGTAAGGTATCACGGAAAAGCACTTTGGTGCCGCTTTCATCCAAAACCATCGCCCCGTGAATGATTTCACGATTCTTTTGAAGAATACTGATCAAAGTTTCAGCAGAAGAATCCTTTAGCTCGAAAAGAAACTGCTCCATAACCAAAATCGGATCATCTACGATTAAAGTCAAATTTGTAATTCCGTTATCTTCGTCATTGATTACAAAAAACAATTCTTCTTCACTTTCTTCTTTTATCCCCAAGTTTAGATCAAAGATATAGTTTTGGACTTTTCTAAAATTTTCTGACATCTTTTTATTTGTTTATTTTGAGTGGTTATCAATAGATTGTGTTTGCCATAGTAGCAAATTTTACTGTAAAAATAATGATTGAAACTTATTTATTACAACTTCATTCAATTTTGAGGAAATTTAACGGAATAAGTTGTGAAAAAATTGGTAAATAAAGGAAGAAAAGGTCAAAATTTGAGTCAGTAATTGGAATTGTTCTGTTCAAAAGGAGATGGTTTTTATTCATATATACTTACATCAACCAAGTTAATTGTCTATTCAGTTCCCTTACAAAGGGTAATTTTTTATATTTTATATGTTTCTTTCTACGAGTATTTGAATTCTTTGGTTATTGTCAACTGAAATGCCTTATATTTTCAATTAACAAGGCCATTTCTACATTTTATCTGTTTTTGACCTTAGTAAATGATCTGTTAATACAAGGGCAGCCATCGCTTCAACAATTGGTACTGCTCGAGGTACCACGCAAGGATCATGTCTTCCTTTTCCTGTAATTTGAGTCTCAAGCCCAGCATTATCCACCGTTTTCTGATCCCTCATAATCGTTGCAACAGCCTTAAATCCTACATTAAAGTAAATGTCCATCCCATTGCTAATTCCTCCCTGAATTCCTCCTGAATAATTACTTTCTGTGCTTATTTTACCTTCTTTTATTTCAAACAAATCATTGTGGGCAGAACCATTCATTTGAATCCCATCAAACCCAGATCCATATTCAAAGCCTTTTACCGCATTGATGCTCAGCATGGCTTTGCCTAAATCAGCATGTAGTTTGTCAAAAACAGGCTCACCAAGGCCAACCGGGCAATTTTGAATAACACAAGAGACCATTCCTCCAACAGTATCTCCATTTTTTCGGACTTCTTTTATGTAATTCGTCATTTTTTCTGCCATTTCAAGATCAGCAGTTCTCACAATATTTTGCTCGATTTGATTGAAATCCAATTCCTGATAAGGTTTTTCCAGTTTTAAAGTGCCGACTTGAGAAACGTAAGCGTGAATACTTACCCCTTCTCGTTCCAATATCTTCTTCGCCAAGGCTCCAGCAGCTACTCTTGCAGCCGTTTCTCTGGCCGATGAGCGTCCACCACCTCTGTAGTCCCGAAAGCCATATTTCTTATCATAAACATAATCTGCATGCGATGGGCGATACTTGTCCTTGATGTGATCGTAATCACGGCTTCTTTGGTCTCCATTTTTTATATAGATTGATATTGGTGTTCCAGTAGTTTTGCCTTCAAAAACACCCGATTGAATTTCTGCATGGTCCTTTTCTTTCCTCTGTGTAACGATATTGGATTGGCCAGGACGTCTGCGATCGAGTTCTATTTGAATTTCTTCCTCCGTTATTTCTAATCCAGCTGGGCAGCCATCAATAACGACTCCAATCCCTTTACCATGCGATTCACCAAAAGTGCTTATTATGAATTTCTTTCCAAAGCTATTGCCTGCCATATTTTTTTCAATAATTGAGCATAAAAGTAAGCACTATTCTTGAAAAAAATGATTAAATAATTATGGATTGGTAAGTAAAAAATCAATGAAATTTAATTTTGAGTTAAAAGACTGACAATCAAATACTTAGCCTGTATAAATGACTGCATTTTCTATTCTAAGATTTAGACTTGTAATTTGTTGATAACCAGCATTTTGAGTTAATTTGTGATTCCTGGGAAGCATTTTCAAAAAAAAACCTAAATTTGAATTCAACTTTTATAATGGAAAAGTACAATGGCAAAGAAAAAAAAGTTTTACGTTGTTTGGAGGGGTAGGGAAGTCGGAATTTTCAATAGTTGGGACAAATGCAAAAAGCAAATAAGCGGATTTACGGGCGCTGAATACAAATCCTTCAAAAATAAAGAAGAAGCTGAAGCAGCATTTGAAGGAAATTATTGGGCGGTTGCTGGGAAAGACAAGGGGAAATCGGATTTAAGCCCAAGTGAAAAAGCTGCTTATGGTACACCAAATTGGAACAGCATTGCGGTAGACGCTGCTTGTAGCAGTTCTACCAACTTAATGGAATATCAGGGCGTTGATGTGAAAACCAATCAAGTATTGTTCAAGCAAGGACCATTTTATGGAGGAACAAACAATATTGGTGAGTTTCTAGGAATCGTTCATGGTTTGGGTTATCTGAAACAAAAGAATATTTCACTTCCAATTTATACAGACAGTAGAACTGCCATGAAATGGGTAAGAGACAAAAAGACCAAAACCACCATGATCGAAACTCAAGCAAATACGAAACTATTCGATTTAATTCGTCGGGCCGAAAAATGGTTGCGAAGCAATACTTATGAAACTGAAATAATCAAATGGGAAACCAAAGCTTGGGGAGAAATTCCAGCAGACTTTGGACGAAAATAAGCCTGTTTTTCATTAGCCACAATCTTGATCAGAGATCAGGCGCATAAAAAAAGGAGGCCATTGCAAAATGCAATGGCCTCCTTTTTAATGTTTATAAGCGTATGAAATGATTTATAAATCCAAGTTGTATTTTAAAAGGAATTGTCTTGGAGCTTCAATCAAAGCTGGTCTTAAAACATACTCATTGTTTAAAAAGTTATTGACTAAGAAACTTATTTGATGAGACTTAGCAGGTCTGAATATTAAACGAATGTCATTGATGGCATCCCCGTCTGGGTTGGCCGTCATCCATTTTTCTACCTCTAATGACCGTATGTCCATGAATGCAGCATCAATGTTTTCCATAGCACTGTTGTATCTAAAGGAATAGCCAAGAGAGAATTTTTTATAATCTGCCTGAACATCCAGTTTTACATTGTGTTGGAATCGATATTTCAATATGTTTTTATCACTTGAATTCTCTTCCATAATGAGTTCATTGAAATCTTTGTATTTAGGAACTATATAGGTGTATCCAGTTAATATTCCTACATTGACTTCTCCAATTTTACCTGTTCCTGCCACAGTTGCTTCTGCACCATAAATTTGTGTGTCACTTGAAATGTTCTCTGTTCTAAAAAATCCTCTAAACGTGCTAGGATCTATACCGAATGTAAATTCCATCATTTTTTGATATTCTGTCAAGAATCCAGATACATCAATGTATCCTTTCCATTTGCTGATTGCAAATCCCTGCATTAAACCCAATTCTGCACTCCAACCTGTTTCAGGTGTCAAATCTGGATTCCCCAAAATATCAATCAATCCTAGACCTGTTGTAACTCTTTGTTCTGCAATGGTTGGATATCTATACCCTTGACCATAAGATGCTCTAAAGAAAGTAGCTTTTCCAGCCTGATAATTCAATCCAATTCTTGGCACCAAACGCCCGCTTGTTTCTCTTAAACTATCAACCTTAACACCCAAGGTGTCTGCATCGTTTTCAATATTGTATTCGTATCTACCACCCAAAGCGACGGTCAATTTTTCAAACAATTTTGTTTCAGTCTGTATATATGCAGCAGCATTGTCAATGCTAAAGATTCGTGCTCCATACAAATCAGATTGGGTTTTAGCTTTACCATAAACCATCCCAGCTGTTAATGTGCTTGCCAAAGAGGGAATTCTCGCACTCATTTGATACTCTGAGAAAATTTGATCTGTATTTATTCCTTGACCGTCATTGGTTTTGTTGTTGCTCTTGAAATATCTCGCTCTCAATTTATGAGTGACATTTGTGGTAGCATAAGTTATTGATGGATCCAAAATAAGCTGAAATCTTTCATTCAATGTAACATTCAAATCTTCCCAAAGTTGGTAAGAATTTGGACCAACACCATCCCAAAGGAAGAAAGAAGCACTTTCAGCTAACTGAAGAATTCCATTTAATCCCATAGAAAGCCCATCAATCTTTTTATGTCTGAATCTATAACCCAGGTTCAATCTTCCTCTTTCTTCGTATTGTGGAGCCCTCCAGCTTTTATCTTTGTAATAGTAGGCACCAACAATAAGATCATGCTGTCCCATTTTTCTACTGTGATTAAAAGAACCACCAAGGGTGTTTGGAGGCGCTTCACCATCCCACCATTTTTTAGGATTTTCCCCTTCTTGTTCATTGTTTCTGGGTGTGCCATAAACTGACCCAAATACTGAAGCTTTTGTAACTGGATCTGATTTAGCAAATCCTGTTCTTACATTGATGATACCATTCAAGGCAGAGGATCCAT
>CALBCY010000290.1 GCA_937927195.1 uncultured Chitinophagales bacterium | reverse complement strand
TTCTCCAATCAAAAAGCAGCATTCTTTTGGTCCCTAGCGCTTTCTTTTGGTCTCATGACCAAAAGAAACTGGCGGATTGATGCTTTTTAGCTTGAGATGGTGAAGGTCAATGGGAATGAAACCAAATAGAAGTATTGTACTTTTAAACAAGTATTCACCAAGTGGAACCTCCTCAACTTTGACAGCCAAAACCAAATCTTTGGGATATGTCATTTTGACGATTGGTGAAAGTTCATAATTCACTCCTTCAAGATCCCAAATATCTTCCCACAAATTTGCTTGGTCTTTGTTTACAATGGAACTTATGGTAAAACTAAAAGCTTTCATCCTGCTTCTTTCCAATCGCTTTGCTAATAAAATACAACAAATAAGCCAAACCAAAAGTCAGCAAACCATGCCATATTCTATTTGGATCATTGACGATTAAATAAACAATGATCAGTACTTTTATACATAAATAAATGGCGGGGATAATTGGAAAAAACCACCTGCCAAATGGGAACTTCAAATCTGGATTCTTAAATTTCATTATGAACAATCCCAGCACCGTAAACAATCCAAAAAAGCTCAATATAAAACCGGCAAACTCAATCACCTTGTTGAAGGTGAAACTCAGCAAAAACAACAAAGATAAAATTGAAATGAGGATAACAGCGAAATGAGGCACACCGTTTTCATTGGTTTTATTAAATGCTTTCAGTACCAAATAATCTTCCCCCATTCTACGAATAACCCTAGATCCAGAAACAACCATCGAACTAATCGTCGATACCAATCCAAAGGCGATCAAGCCACTTACAATTTTTGCACCATTCAATCCAAAAATGTATTGACCAGCAATGTCCGCCACATCAGTTTGACCTTTCATTTCACTTATAGGAGCTACCAATAAAAACACAAAATTAATAAGAATGTAAATTACGGTTACCAATGCAGTTCCAATCATGATCGCCAATGGAATGTTTCGCTTAGGGTTTTTCACCTCGTCCATCATATAAACAGCCGCATTCCATCCAGTATAAGAATAGGTAACATAGACAAAGGAAACTCCAAAACCACTGCTCATAATCAAAGTCAAATCTCTGGACTGCGGAGCCAATGACAAACTTTGATGCTCCGCTAGAAAAAAGCCAGCCAAAATAAAAAGCAAAATCAAAAACACTTTTAAGGCAGTAAAAATAAAATTGAAATCCCCACCCTTCTTTACATCGAGAAAGTGAATCATGCCAACTGTTAACAAACAACCCAAACTCCACAAGGAATAGGGTCCAATCGGCAAAGGCAAAATATTGCTGGCAAAGCTTTCAAAAGCCATCGCACTGGCCGCAATTGGAGCAGAAAAACCCACAACAATCGTAAGGATGCCTGTTACATAACCAAGCGCAGGACCATAAATTTTACTCAAATAATGATACTCCCCACCCGACCTGGGCAATACACTCGCCAAAGCAACATAAGTCATCGCTCCCGTCAATGCAGCCAATCCACCCAAGCACCACAAAAACAAAATCGAAAAAACGGTATCAGTACTGTCCAATTGATAACCTAAAGAGGCAAAAACCCCGACTCCAATCATGCTGGAAACAACAAAAGAAATGGCCGTTTTTAAATCATATGTTCTTACCGCTGGATTGGAATTTGACATGCACCAAAGATAAAAACAATTCTCCTCAAACCTATTTGAAAGCTAGACTTTGGAAATGTAAATAAAAAGGAAAATTAGAGGGAGCTATTTTAGCAACCTTTTCTTTGGCGAGATGCATACCATTTGCCTCTACATATCCTCTACACTTCAAAAATTTCAATATATTTTTAATTTAATTTTGTAAAATTCCAACTATATTTAATTCAAAGTTTATCGCTTCTAGTTTTCTAGCTTAGTTTTCTAGCTTAGTTTTCGATCTCTCAATCGATTCTAAAAACCATAAGCCCAAATTCCCCAATATGAAAAACTTCATCCATTTTTTCTTGTTAATCTTTGTTTGTCAATTATCCTATTCCCAACTCAACATGGAATTGTTATCCAACATGGAGTATTCCGCCAACTTAAATGACGTATGGGCTTGGGTAGCGGAAGACGGAACTGAATATGCGATGGTCGGTGCCGCCAATGGTGTTTCCATTGTTAGCCTGGCTGATCCTACTAACCCAGTTGAAAATGACTTTATACCTGGAGTCAATTCCACTTGGAGAGATCTTAAAGTACACGGTAATTTTGGTTACTGTATAGCCGATCAAGGCAACGACGGCCTTCTGATTATGGACCTGTCGCATCTTCCAGATTCGGTCGACTATATTTACTTAACAAATTATGGAGCAGGTATTATAAACAGAGCTCACAATTTATATATTGACGAAGGCATTCTATACGTTTCTGGAAGCAATCAATCCTTTGGAGGAGTAATTGCTTTCGACCTGACTGATCCTTGGAGTCCTGAATTTCTCGGCAACATATCTGGAGTTTATTCCCATGATATTTATGTAAGAGACAACATTGTTTATTCTTCTGAAATATATGAAGGCAATTTAGCAATTTATGATGCCAATGATTTTGCCAATATTACCAAAATCGGACAAAGCGCAACACCCTTTAATTATACACACAATGCCT
Organism: uncultured Chitinophagales bacterium; assembly: GCA_937927195.1. GTDB lineage: Bacteria > Bacteroidota > Bacteroidia > Chitinophagales > UBA2359 > JAHDGP01. The sequence continues at coordinate 11,558 of CALBCY010000290.1, read as the reverse complement.
GGTTGTCTGATGACAGTAATTTTATATTTACTACAGATGAGTTGAGCAATGCTCCAGTAGCATCCTATGATGTATCTGATCTTTCAAACATTGTCAAATTAGATGAGTATCGCCCGAGCTCTTCACTTGATCTAGGGATTGTTCCGCACAATGTTCACGTTTTAAATGACTTCCTTGTTATTTCATACTATTCAGATGGCATAAGAGTTGTCGATGCTTCGGACCCATCTAATCTTGTAGAAGTTGCCAATTATGATACTTATGAGGGTTTTGTCGGAGCAACATTCGGATGTTGGGGAGCCTATCCATTCTTGCCTTCTGGCATTATTTTAGGCACCGATATGGTCTATGGTCTTTTTGTATTGGCTCCTGATTACAAAAGAGCCTCTTATTTAAACGGAACCGTAATCGATTCGGAAACTGGCTTAGCCATCTCAAATGCAAGCATTAGGATTAATGAGGCAAATGAAATTACCTATACAAATATACTGGGAGAATTTTCAACGGGTACCGCAAATGAAGGAAGCTATACCGTAACTGCCAGCAAGATTGGCTATTTACCTCAAACGTTCGAAGTCTCTTTTGCAAGCGAAGAAACAGCTGTTGCGAACTTTGAACTTGAAACCGCTCAGTCTTTTGCCTTTAGCGGCCAAGTTATCACCTCTAATAATGGAAGTCCCTTGGCTGAAGCAAATATTGTTGTCGCAAACGATCAAGTTAGTATAGAAATACAGGCTGATGAAAATGGATACTTCTCGATCCCTGAAATTTTTGAAAATGATTATTTCATAACAGCAGGAAAATGGGCTTATAAAACAGTGACGGTTGATTTGCCAGGGGTTAATCCGGATAACAATTCTACGATTGTTGAATTAGTCCAGGGCTACGAGGATCCGTTCTTGGTTGATTTGGGCTGGGAAGTCTCAGGCAATGCCAATAGTGGGAATTGGGAAAGAGCTATTCCTGGAGGAACATTTGCAATACAATTTTTAATCACACCACCAGAGGATTCGCAAAATGACATTGGCAACCGCTGCTTTGTAACTGATAATGCTGTAGACTTTGGAAACGGTGTCATTGGAGGAACAACGATATTGACTTCGCCAACTTTTGACTTGAGTTCCTATACGGAGGCAGTAATTAATTATGAAAGATGGTTCATTTCAATGTTACCAGCTCAAAATTTTATCCCCGGAAATGATACTCTAAAAGTTCTTGTCTCAAATGGTTCTGAAACTGTTCTTCTGGAAAAAGTAGACATGTCCGATTTTGATGGAAACCCAGCTTGGGTTCCAGCCTCTTTCCAATTGGATGATTTAATTGCTTTCAGCGACAGCATGCAATTGCGTTTTGAGGTCAGAAACACGAATGCAGATATTGTTGAAGCAGCAGTCGATAATTTTAAAATAGAAGGCAATTTTGAAATTGAATATGAATGCTTCATTTCAGACTTTGACTTCTCTAACATTCAAAGCGAATCTATTTGCGATGGCGAGGTTCCGAACCCTCCACAAGCTGGCCTTGATTACAGTTTGTTAGGCACCGCTACCCTACTCGATGGTATTAAATGGTTCCTCGCAGAGGACCCTAATTCAGAGATGTACAACTTAGAACCTTTGACACATAGTGGCACTGATCTTTGCACAGCCGAAACAATCCACCTTTATGCTTACAGCCAATGCGATATTGATGTTGATGGCACAGCAGATTCATGGATTTTGGTGGCACAACATGAAGTGGTGATTCATCCTGAAATTCAAAGCCCGACGATAAGCGGTGAGGGTGAGTTTACCGTCAATGCAAACTGTGCGAACGATGTTACAGACATCACCACTTTCTCGCTGCCCGCAGGAACTCCCTCAGGAACGATGAGCATCACTGTTTCACAAGAAGGCAATACTTGCACCAGCAAAACATTTGAGGTGGCGCACGATGCTGTTCCAGACATAACCGGAATGGAGGATTTGGCTGACGCTAATTATGAAATACAAGTTTACCCAAATCCTTTTTCTGAAAGCTTTAAAATTATTACCGACAAATATTTACTGACAAACAATGCGGAATTAATAATTGTCAATACCTTCGGTCAAGAAGTCTATCGTCAAACGATTAATCCACAGGTAGGACAATTGAATGCTTCTTTCTTTTCTATAAATGCTACTAATGAAATGGTTCCCGGAATTTATTTCATCCAAATTATTGAAAGAGATAAAAAGTCTGCGATGCAGAAAATAATAAAGATGTAAATCAATTTTCTAGCCATTGGTTGTTGGTTTGCCAAAAAGTGACAAACTAACAACCAATGGCTATTCTACAAAATGTAAATTCCCCTCATTTTATCTTCAAAAAATAGGCAACACTGTATCGCTATCGGCACCTCCACCCGATAAGCACGGAATTAAACAAGCCTAAACGTATTCCAAGCCAATTTTTCAAGCCAATTTTTCAAGCCAAAGTTTAGACTTACAAATTAAACTTAACTGAAAAATTTTAACAAAAAAAATGTAAAATCTTAGCTAATACATAAGATTATTTCTAATTCGTATGTTAAAATTTCTATAAGCTTATTTACTTTAATACTTAATTGACTTTTTTTTGTGAAATTACGTTATTATTAATAGAAGAAAAAAAAATCTCTTTTTTCCAACTTTTCTATTTCTCAATCGTCTCTTAAAAAAAACCTATAACATTAAATACTCCATATGAGAAACTTTACCTATTCAATCCTTCTACTTTTTATTTGTCAATTGTCTTATTCCCAACTCAACATGGAGTTACTTTCCACTGTTGAATATTCCAATGAATTAAGCGACGTTTGGGGATGGGTCGATGCTGATGACACAGAATATGCCATTGTCGGTGTTACCAATGGCGTCTCTATTGTTAGCCTAGCGGATCCTGCCAATCCGGTAGAAAACGATTTTATCCCAGGTGTCTTCTCCACTTGGAGAGACCTTAAAACCCATGGAAATTTTGGATATTGCATAGCAGACCAAGGAAACGATGGTCTTTTAATAATGGATTTCAACCACCTACCCGATTCTGTCGGTTATGTTTTTGTAAAAACATTTGAAGGAAGCACAAACACCTTAAACAGAGCCCATAACATCTATATTGATGAAGGTGTCCTCTTTATTTCAGGAAGTAATATTTCTGGAGGTGGAGTACTTGGATTTGACCTAAACAACGATCCAATGAATCCTGAATACCTGGGTAATACTTCAACGGTTTACTCTCATGATGTTTATGTTAGAGACAACATTGTTTATTCATCAGAGATAGACGATGGTATTTTATCATTATACGACATCAACGATTGGGAAGCTGTTGAAAAAATTGGAGAGACTTCAACGCCTTTCAATTACACCCACAATGCCTGGTTATCTGATGACAGCAATACCGTGTTCACTACTGACGAATTAAGCAACGCCCCAGTTGCAGCTTATGACATATCAGATCCATCTAATATTGTCAAACTTGATGAATATCGTCCAAGCTCATCTATTGGCCTTGGAATTGTCCCGCACAACGTGCATGTATTGAATGATTATTTGATCATTTCTTACTATGCAGATGGCATCCGTGTAGTTGACGCCTCTGATCCTGCCAACTTAGTTGAGGTAGGAAATTGGGATACTTTCAATGGAAACGCAGCAGGAACGATTGGTTGCTGGGGAGCATATCCATATTTACCATCAGGAATCATTTTAGGTACTGATATGGTTTACGGCCTTTTCGTGATGGCACCTGAATACATAAGAGCTTCCTATTTTAATGGAACAGTGAGTGATTTAGAAACGGGTTCTGCTATTTCCAATGCCTCTATTTCGATTGATGAAATAAATGAATTTAGCAACAGCAATATTTTGGGTGAATTCTCGATGGGTTCAGCTAATCCAGGCAATTATACTGCTACTGTAAGTGCTCTTGGTTATCTTTCACAAACAGTTGAGATCAGTCTTGCCAGTGGTGAAACAACTGTTTTTGATTTTGAATTGGAGGCTGCTCCTTCCTTTGCTTTTAGTGGTCAAGTCATATCAAATAACAATGGCAGTGCTATTCCAGATGCAAGCATTGTGATAAGCAGTAATAATGAAAGCATCGAGTTGACAGCTGACGAAAATGGGCAATTTAATATTCCAGTAATTTTTGAAAACGATTATTTGATCACTACTGGAAAGTGGGGCTATAAAACGATCACTACTGAACTTGTTGGTGTATCAGCTGAGAACAATACGACCATCGTTGAATTGGTTCAAGGATATGAAGATCCATTTGTTATTGATTTGGGTTGGGAAGTTACTGGTGATGCAAATGGTGGAGATTGGGAAAGAGTCATTCCAGAAGGTGTGTTTGGCAATGATTTTTACATCACACCAAATGAGGATTCACCTAACGACATTGGTAACCTTTGTTTTGTAACCGAAAACAGTCAAGATTTCGATGGCGTTTTTGCCGGAACAACTACTTTAACTTCACCAGTATTTGATTTGACTGGATATTCTGAGGCAGAAATAAGCTACGAAACCTGGTTCCTCTCTGTTTTCTTAACTCAAACAGGAAACATATTCACTGGAAATGACACATTAGAGATTTTTGTTTCCAATGGAACTGAAACGGTTGTTATTGAAAGAATTGGGATGCCAGATGTTAATGACAACTTGACCCTTGGTTGGGTTCCGTCTTCTATTCAATTAGAGGGATCAATCGACTTCACTGAAAATATGCAGATTGTTTTTGAAATTAGAAATACCAATGGCGACTATGTTGAAGCTGCCATTGACAATTTCAAAATAGAGGGTGAGTTTGAAATAGAATACAGTTGCTTCATTTCAGATTTTGACTTTTCAAATGTTCAGAGTGAAAGTATTTGCGATGGTGGAACACCCACTCCTCCACAAGGAGGCATCGATTACAATTTGCTTGGTACAGCAACACAATTGGATGATGTTATGTGGTTTATGAGCGAAGATCCAGAATCTGAAGAATATACTTTAGAACCAATCACTCACAGTGGCGCTGATCTGTGTTCACCAGAAACAACTACCTTATATGCCTACAGTCAATGTGATGTAGATGTGGACGGAACTGCTGATTCTTGGATATTGGTTGCGCAACATGAAGTTGTGGTTTATCCTGAAGTTCAAAGTCCGACTATTTCGGGTGACGGAGAATTCACTGTAAATGTTAATTGTGCAAACGATGTTTCTGATATCGCCAGCTTCTCGCTTCCAGCAGGAACGGCTGCTGGTACAATGAGCATCACTGTTACACAAACAGACAATGCATGTTCAAGCAAAACATTTGATGTTGCTCATGATGCAGTTCCAGACATCACTGGACTAGGTGACTTGAATGCCTATAGCTATGACCTTCAAATTTATCCTAATCCATTCTCTGAAAACTTCACCATTGTACCTGACAAAGAATTTTTGACAAATTCCGCTGAGCTGATTATCATCAATGCAGTGGGCCAGGAAATCTATCGTCAAACAATCAATCCTCAAGTTCAACAAATAGATTTAAACACTACAGCTGAAATGCCTTCTGGTATTTATTTCATCCAAATCATTGATGGAGAAACTAAAACTCAGATGCAGAAGATTATCAAGATGTAAATAATGCCTTTTGGTAATAAGACCAAAAGAAAGCCGCAAAGGAACTTAACATTAGATTTTAGAATCAAATAAATTTTTTAAATTTCTAATTTCTGATTTACGATAAAACTATTGTATTTAGTTATTTGATTTTATCAAACCGTCGACTGTTGATCACAGTTGGCGGTTTTTTTATGCCGCTCTTTTGGTTTTTGGTACCGAAACGTCGGACCGGCTTCGCTGTTGGTATGCTGCCAATGTCATTTAAATAAGAAAAATTCTGCGATCTTGGTACCGCATCGGCGGACCGACAGCTGGATCGCCAGCCTGGCTAGGCTTCGCCTCGCTTTTGTGCTTTTAGTACGATGCTTCGCATCTGTTGGTATCGAAGCGTCGAACCGAATTGCCTTCGGCATTGTTGTTGGTACGGCAGCGGAGATGCCTGTTGGACTTTGATTCAGCACGGCATCACCAAAAGCACAAAAAGCTCATTTGATGCCCCATCGATACCTACCAACAAGAGCCCCTGGCTCTGTACCAACAGCATAAAGCGCGCGAAGCGTCGATGTGTACCAAGCCCCCACTAAACTTTTTACTAAAAAATCCATCTAAGAAATGTATTTTTGTGAAATGACTTTATGCATTCAGACAAGTCATATAAAAAAACCATAAAAACAGCGAATAAAATTTCAATAAAATGAAAAACTTCCTACTCTCCCTTGTTATAATGTTTGCGGCAATAAACATTTGCAATGCACAGGCCAATTCTATTCAGGAATTGGGTGAAATAGTTACTGTAGCATTGGAATCGGGCAATCTTGATATTTTCAAATCAGGCATCATGTCAAAAGCCGATTTTTTGGCTAAAATGAAAGAAAATGCTCCTCCAGGAATTCCTCCTGAACAAATGGATGCAGCCATTACAGATATGTATAATACGTATGACAAAAACATTTTAGAACCATACATTACAGATTTCACAGCAACATACGATAAAATAAAAATATTGAAATTGGATTTCAGAAAGGTTCAATTCCAAACTTTAAAAACCTCCAGCCAAATGGATCCTGGTGTTAAATTGGTACATGGAAACATTGACCATCCAATTTACAAACACGTTTATTTCTTTGCCAAAGAAGAAAATAAAATTTGGTACATGGCCGCTCCAATGGTTAAAGTAACTGAAGACAATTTGGATTTTTAATTCAATTTATGAAAGTCAATAAAAAAGCCATTTCAGCTAAGCTGAAATGGCTTTTTTATTGTTTACACAACATGCACGCATACAATGTGCACCTACTACTTCAAATTCTCCTCAAACAATTTAAAAATCCGCTTGTATTCATCGGTCCAACTCTCTGGTTCGATGAAACTGTGAGGCTCTAATGGGTAAACTGCCAGCTCCCAATCGTCCTTTCCCAATTCTATCAATCTTTGAGACAAACGAACCACGTCTTGAAAATGCACATTTCTATCAATCATTCCATGACACATCAACAAAGGTTTTTCAAGACCTTCTGCAAAATAGATTGGAGAACTTCGCTGATAAGCAATGCTGTCCTCAGCTGGTGTGTTTAATATATTGGCTGTGTACAAATGATTGTAATGCGCCCAATCAGTTACCGATCTCAAAGCCGCTCCGCAAGCAAAAGTTTCTGAGTTTTTGAACAAAGCCATTATTGAAATAAAGCCTCCGTATGATCCACCATATATTCCAATTCTCTCTGGATCGATGTCGTATTCCTCCACCAAGAATTTTGCACCGTCAACATAATCGCTCAAATCTTTTCCGCCCATGTGTCTGTAGATTCCCGTACGCCAATCTCGACCATAACCAGAACTTCCACGATAATCTATATCAATTACCGTATAGCCTTTATCTACTAAAAAATTATGGAACATGTATTCTCTATAGTAAGTACTCCACCAGTGGTGGGCATTTTGCAAATACCCTGCCCCATGGACAAACATTACAGCTGGACCTTTTTTTTCGGGATTTTCAGGTTGATACAATCTAGCTGTCACCAGTTGTTTGTCGGCTGCTTGAAATTGCAGCACTTCTGGAATCCTCCAATCATAAGAATTGAAAGCACTGCTTCTTGAATCGGTTATTTGAATGGCTTCGGCTCCCGCAATGTTTTCTTGTAAATAATATTCCCAAGGTTTGTTGGAATAAGAATGTCTGATCATCAAATATTTTTCATCTGGCGAGAGGCTTACACGATTGTTGCCTTTCATACTCGTCAACTTTTCAGCTTTCCCACCTTTGATTGGCATTTTATAAAAATGACGTTCACCCAAATTGACCTCGCTAGAAGTAAAGTACCAATGCTGTTTGTCTTTCGATATTTTCGGATCAAAAATTTCAAAATCACCTTTGGTTATTTGCTTCTTTTTACCATTCTTAATGTTCTGAGTATACAAGTGAGACCAGCCACTTTCTTCAGATTGATACCAGATGTTTTCATCATCGATCCAACCAAAGTACCTTCTTGGATAGCCTCTCCAAGAAGAAATTCCAGGGCCACCAATCCACGCCTCATCGTATTGATGATCCAGCACCTTTAGATTTTTATTGGCAAGATCATAGGAGACTATCCATCTGTTTTTATTGTCCAAGGATTGAACAATGGCAATGGCGCCTTCTCCATCTTCAGACCACATTGGTTTCCCATAAAAGTTCCCCTTGTAATCTTCTTTTTCTTCCTGCCCATCCAGCATCAATTGAAACACGGTATCTGCCTTAACATCGAACAAATAGAGTTCATATTTCGAATCAGGCCTTCCAACATTTGGCCGAGCTGGTAAATCCTCCGTATAACCTGAGTTGGTAACATAACTGGGGACAATGGTTTCCTTCGATGACTTGTCTTCTTCCGTCAAATAAAAACTGACATATTGCCCATCAGGACTTACACTTAAATCATCAATTGATTTTTCACCATAATAAAATTTGTAAGGTCGTTTGACTGCTCTTGCAGCTCTTGCATCTTTGCTCGCATCGCGTTTGTCTTGTTTCCTTTTGAGCATCATCATTAATTTCATCTCCTCATCTTCCACCCATTTTTCGGTCTCATTTTTTTCAGCTTTTTCAGGGGGCAAATTTCCTTTACTAAAATTACTTATTTGATTCAAAAAACCATTCTCAATGTCAAACTCAAAAACGTTGTTATTTTGAGTATAAAATATTTTACCTGAATCCTTGGAAAATTTCACAGAAGACTCACTTTCCAATGTATTGGTAATTTGCTTTTCTGCTCCTGAATTCATTTCACGAATATAAATATCCCCATTGCGGTTAAATACTTTTTTACTTTTATCGGAGTTAAAATCCCCACCTCTTACCATTGCGCGGGCATCCAAGGACTCCACTTTACTTACCTTTTTGCTGGTCAAATCATACACATACAAAGAGTCACTAGGGGCATTGTCTGGATTCCAGTTGAAGTAGAATGATTGTGCATCATCGGCCCAGTAGCCGCTTGAGGGGAAATTGCCCATCCAAGAGGGATCTTGCATGATTTGCTCCACACTAAGCTCTAAATTCTGGGAAGAGAGAACGAGGTTGATAAGAATTAAAAATGAAAGGGTAAAAAATTTCATTTAATAGGATTTTGATGAATCGCTCAAAAATAAACTATATTCTGCATATAAACATATATTATTATCGAAGCACTAAGAAGCAGAGGAATCACATAACATAAAAAAGCCTCATGGGAACTTTGTTCCCATGAGGCTTTTTACAAGCTATCAATTTTAATTTAAATATGTTTAGTTTCTAAAAGTTGCAGATGCTCCTTTGGTATAACACTAAAGGAAAGCAAAATGCACACAAACAGAACATCAAAAGAACACCTAAGACTGAACATCTATCCGCTAGTTTCTAATGTTGACATTCACGACTTTCAATGTTAGCTCTTCGTTTTTTTCATTGCTGATCTTAATAAAATATATTCCAGAACTGAGATCTTTTGTATTAAACTCAATGTGCTTTTTACCTGTTGATTGATCGCTTAATTTATTCTGATAAAATATTTTACCACTTTGATCAATCAGCTCTATCAAAATTAAGTCCTGACTTTGTGCAAGGACAAAATCAACAGAGATGTTTTCTGAAAACGGATTTGGAAAGGCATTCACCAAACTAATTCCATTTATTGAACCGACAGAAGTATTATCACAAAGTGTTTTGAATGTCATACTTTCTGAAAATTCACTTTCTTCTCCATCACAACCCGATCTGATTTGCACTTCGTAATCCGTACAAACTTCCAGATTGATGATATTGGTTACGTTGACTGAACTTGTATGGAACAACCAATCTTCTTCTAAGACATTTTTGTATCGCAATACATATTCGCCAATATTGGGAACAGGATCCCAAACCAATTGTGCGGCTGTACTTGCTTCCATTCCTACTGTCAGATTATTGGGTGTTAGGCATTCTATGCATTCTGTTTCAAAACTTAAACTTTCAGAATATTCACTCTCAACATCTCCACAGGAAGACTTTAATTGAACCTCATACGCAGTGCAAGTCGCTAGGTTTTCAAGATTATAACTGGTCTCTGTACCAACAACTTCTAACCAATCTCCTGAATCAGGACGGTATCTCAATGTATATTCATCTGCATTAAAAGTAGGATCCCAATTAATTGTTGCAGAAGAAAGGTCAATATCACTTGCACTGGAAAGACTTGGTTCTGGGCATTGAATTTCCAATTCACCAATCAATTCAAATTCAATATCGTCAAAATAAAATCCATCGCCAGTGACAAAATTGTCCGATACAAAAAGGAAACGGATATAAACAGTTTGTCCTAAATAATCATCCAAGCAGATTCTTTCTCTTACCCATTCGTTCTGGACACCATCATACAATGGTTGTCCTGGATCTTGATCACCAGAACCCAAATTAGTAAATTCACCACACAAAGGTGTAAAATTCTCACCATCTGTTGAGGCCAACACTTGAGTATAATCATAGTTGTTTTCAATGTCCCATTTAGCCCAAAAACGTAGGTAAGCAGATTCACTAGATTCTAAATTTACTGACTCACTTAAAGTTATGCTCGTATTGGAACCATTGGCGGAGTCACCATATGGGCTTTCAGTAATACAACTTGGCTCAGAATAGAAGTCAGTACTTGTCACCGCCCAACTGCCTGCGACCGTCCAAGGATCTAAACTTTCAACAGGATCAGAATAAATCGTGGTAACCATTCCATTAACAAATTCTTTCCTAACTGTATCAGTAAAAGTATACAATCCGTTGTCGATTGTTACAAGAAATACTGCCTCTTCTGAGAACTCCAAACCAACAGGTTGAAATTCATAAGGAATAGATACGAGCTGTTCATCAAGATGACTCATTTGAAAAGACAATGGTGTAAAATCTACCGTTAGATTGTCACTACCCGACTCTACTGAAACAGAAATCATTCCTTCTTGCAATCCAACTTTTCGCAAATTAATTTTTTGCTGACTTGATTCGACGAGCGGCTCTAAATCATAATCTGCTATCTCTGCGTAATTGAGCAAGAGATGGGTAGCAATGAGGTTTTGATAGCAATTGGCCTTGTTTACAAAATCAATTTGATCTTGCGGTGGCCAAAAACCAAAGTCTTGTGGGCCGGATTCTGGCGTAAACACAAACACTTTCGGTTTGGTATCTTGTTCACCGTACATCCAGTCATCCGAATCTCCGTTGGTTATGTATCCTACCGTTTCTGTACCTGTTCCATAAACATACTTATTTTGTTTTGTCATTGCTTTAGCAAAAGCTTTGAACGATTGATCATCAACCGTCACTTGATCGTTGTAGCCCCAAGGGTGAATCAAAAGATTACCAAAAGTGTGGTAGTTCAAAGTAATTTGAATTTCACGATTGTTCATAAAAAATGCAACAGCCTGCGTTTCTGGTTCAGAGAATGGGCCAGTACCTCTATAAGTTTGATTTTG
>CALBCY010000289.1 GCA_937927195.1 uncultured Chitinophagales bacterium | reverse complement strand
ATAAACACAGATTTCACTTTTTTAGTAGTCAAGTTTCAAAAACAAAAATAATAAAAGGTAAATTTGGTGAAATGAGCTGATTGAAATTTTATCATGGTTTGAATAAGTTAATTTAGCTTCTATGTTTTGAAAGTTAAATTGCCGTATTTTTTTATTGAAATAAGTCATAAATCTAAATTCCAGAAATTGAGTATTTGACATTTTATCGAATCAAATAATAGCTTAATTTGGTCTTATGTGCATTCTTTTGGTCTAATGACCAAAAGACGTTTATTAGAATTAAGCAGTTTTGTTTCGTTTCATAAATTTGACCAAGCCCTTTGGTGAAGACTCCAAAGGAAAGCCATAATTTGCCTAGTACACAGTCTAGAAAAAAATAAAAGAAGCATGAAAGAAGAGATTGCCAAGAATGAAAAACCACCTGTTTTCAAATCATGGTCGACCCTTTATTGGATCGTTTTAATTGTTCATGTTTTGATCATCAGTTTTTTTACTTTACTCACAAATGCCTATTCATAAATGCATCCCATAGATTGGATTATATTGGTAGTTATTCTAGGCTTGATCGTTGGATACGGTGTTTGGAAGTCGAGAGATGTCCACGATACAGAGTCTTTTCTGGTTGGTGAAAAGAACTTGAAATGGTGGACCATCGGATTGTCGGTGATGGCGACCCAAGCGAGTGCCATTACTTTTTTATCCACTCCCGGACAAGCTTATGAAGAGGGGATGGGATTTGCTCAATTTTATTTTGGGCTTCCCATTGCAATGGTCATACTTTGCATTTTTGTATTGCCCATCTTTTATCGATTAAAAGTTTTTACAGCCTACGAGTATTTGGAAAGTCGCTTTGATTTAAAAACCAGGACATTGACTGCTTGTCTGTTCTTGTTGCAAAGAGGCATGGCTGCTGGAATTACCATATTTGCTCCCTCGATTATTCTTTCGACAATGCTGGGTTGGTCGCTTGGGACAACAACTTTACTTATTGGCTTCCTTGTTATTTTTTATACTGTGTCGGGTGGATCAGCGGCTGTGAGTCAAACTCAAAAGCAACAGATGATTGTGATCTTGACTGGAATGTTTATTGCATTTTTGGTCATTCTGTTTAAGTTGCCCGAAAATGTTGGATTGGGAGATGCGCTTCAGGTTGCTGGTAAAATGGGTAAATTAAATGTGGTGGATTTTGAATTTGATTTGTCTAATAAATACAATATTTGGTCAGCCTTGTTGGGTGGGACTTTTTTGTTTCTCTCTTATTTTGGAACGGATCAATCTCAGGTACAAAGATACTTGTCAGGTAAGACCCTTACTGAAAGTCGTTTGGGTTTGTTGTTCAATGGTCTGTTTAAAGTGCCGATGCAATTCGGGATCTTGTTTGTTGGATTGATGGTTTTTATGTTCTATCAATTCAATCCTGCACCCTTGCATTTCAATCAATCCAATGTATCGAAAATCAACAATTCTCCCTATGCGAAAGATTATCGTTTGCTTGAGACTGAATTAGAGAAGGTTCAGCAAGAAAAAGAGACTGCCATATATAAAATGGTTGATCACATTCAAGCAGGAAATTTGTTGGAGGAAGACCATGCTCTTGTCAATGCTTTGATGGGCGCAGAAAATGATATAAGGAAACAATCTCGAGAATTGATCGAAGATTTGAATACCAAGCGTGGAGCTAATTTGGATCCAGAAGATTCTGATTATGTGTTCATCAGTTTTGTGATGGAACATCTCCCAGTTGGATTAATTGGACTTTTATTAGCGGTTATTTTTAGTGCTGCTATGTCTACAACCGCCTCAGAATTAAATGCATTGGCAACTACCAGCATGATTGATATTTACAAACGTTCTTTCCGTCCTTATGAAACAGATGATCATTATTTAAAAATGTCCAAGTGGTTTACTATTTTATGGGGAGTGATTGCATTGTCCTTCGCAATGGGAGCCTCCCTCTTTGACAATTTGATCGAGGCAGTGAATATCATTGGTTCAGTTTTTTATGGTGCAATATTGGGCATTTTTGTTGTGGCTTTCTTTTTGAAGAAAGTTCAATCACAGGCTGTGTTCCTTGCTGCGATTATTGGTGAAATGATCGTGATTACTTTGTTTCTAATGGACAAAAATGGCGTTATTGATTTGGCCTATTTATGGTTGAATTTGATCGGTTGTTTATTGGTCGTTGGATTTGCGGTTTTATTGCAAGGGGTGTTTGGCAAGACAGAGGCGGTAGAGCCGTATTGACTTTTGGTCTGGAGACCAAAAGTTGGCGGTTGATAGCCCCAAAGTATGCGGTGTTCACCCGAATGCTAAAATTTGGTCTCCAGACCAAATTTGGGGAAGAATGCGATTGATGACTTTTGGTCTGGAGACCAAAAGTATGCGATTGATGGATCAAAAGTGGCGGTTGATAGCCCAAAAGTTGGCGGTTGATAGCCCAAAAATATGCGATTGATGGACCCAAAGTGGGCGGTTGATAGATCAAAAATATGCGATTGATAACCCAAAAGTGGGCGGTTTTTTACTTGCATTTTTATAAATTTTACATTATACAAGTAAATACTTGTATCAATGAAAACTTATTTTACCACATGCACCATACTTAAATGGGAATGTGCTTTGGAATCAAATTTTAGAAAAGAAATAGTTATCTCAAGCTTTAGACACCTTACAAAACATGGTCGAGCTAGAATTCTGGGATTTGTAATAATGCCGAATCATTTACACCTTATATGGCAAATATTGGAAAAAGAGTTGTTTATGCTTCAAAGAGATTTTTTGAAATTTACGGCAAAACAAATCATTTTTGATATTAAAAAAAATGAACCATTATTTTTGGAAACTTTTAAGGTCAATTCCATAGATCGGGAATATCAGATTTGGCAAAGGAAATCTTTAAGCAAAGATGTCTTTACGAATAAGTTCCTTATTCAGAAATTAAGATACATTCATAAAAATCCACTTCAACCTCACTGGCGGTTAAGCAATATTATGGTGGATTATAAATATTCTTCTGCTGCATTTTATGCTGGCTTAGCAACTGAATGGGATTTTTTGGTAGATTATCGGGAGGTTTTTTAAATGGGTTCTAACTACTTTTGGTCTGGAGACCAAAAGTATGCTAGTATGCGATTGATGGACCCAAAGTATGCGGTCTCCACCCAAATGCTAAAATTTGGTCTCCAGACCAAATTTGAGTAAATTCCTTAATAAGACTTCAAAGCCCTATCCAACGCTCGTTTGTTTTCCTTGTCCTTGATAGAATTTCGCTTATCATAATGCTTTTTACCCTTAGCGAGTGCAATGTCCAATTTGGCAAATCCTCTATCTGAGATAAACATTTTTACAGTAATTAGGGTAAAGCCTTTTTCCTTTAATTTGGCTTGAATTTTTTTGATTTCTCTTTTGGTTAAAAGCAGTTTACGAACCCTAACAGGATCGTGATTGTTGTAGGAACCTTGTTTGTATGGTGAAATATGCATGCCTTTGATCCAAACCTCGTTGTCTCTTACAATGCAATAAGACTCCTTCAAATTCACCAAACCTTCTCGGATGGATTTTATCTCTGTTCCGGTAAGCTGCAGCCCAGCAGTATAGGTTGAAACAAGAAAGTACTCGAAGGTGGCCTTCCTGTTCTTAATTACTTTTGTATCGGTGTTTACTTTTTTGCTCATTGTTCCAAATTCATTTCAACAGGTGCCAGAATCAAAACCTATATGACAACATTGATTAAGAATGTTTAGCATCTTGAATGGGGGAATAAAGATCTCCCAAACTAATTGATATCCGGTATAACCAAGACACTAAGATAAAAGTTCAGTGCCCACAAACCAATTTATACGGTAATGATTTTTCAATTGTTTAATATAAAAGATTTTAATCGGAAGGGTCTTGGTAATTATTAAATTTAGCTGTTTTGGCCTCATACCCTTAAGTTCTTTAAGATAAAAATGCCATTTAAGTGAATTTTAAACATTTAAAATAGGTTGTAATATGTATGAAAGCAAAAGAGTTCTATTTAAAGGGTAAGTCTGTTTTTATTATTTCATTGATTGTAATTGTTATAACAATACTGATTGTATTCTTATCAGGGATAAATTTTAATCGTACCATATCAAACAATTTTTATCTATCATTAGGAATAATTGGAATTTGTCTGTTTCTATTCATGAATTACGGTTTGTATTATGGAATCGGATTGCGAGATGACTTTCCAAAATATGAAGAATTGAAACCGACTTCAATGCTTGAGAATGTTCCGTCATTTTCTGGTTTTTCAGAAGTACCTGATGTTGGAGATGGGATTGGTGG
Source organism: uncultured Chitinophagales bacterium (assembly GCA_937927195.1). Taxonomy (GTDB): domain Bacteria; phylum Bacteroidota; class Bacteroidia; order Chitinophagales; family UBA2359; genus JAHDGP01. The sequence continues at coordinate 10,742 of CALBCY010000289.1, read as the reverse complement.
AATGATTTTGGGAGTTATACTTTGGATAATAGTTGCCATTGCACTTTCTTTCCTATTGATTTATCTAGCTGCTGCTTTTTGGTTTTCAATAATTATAACGATGAGTATGTTGTATTGGATATTTTTCCGAGCGATGAAATTTGTATTTGACAAATCAGATCAAACAAAAGGTGATTTGGGTATTTCATCAATCTATTCAATTGCCTATACATTATTATATACAGGATGGATTTTTGCAATTGTCTATATTGTTGATACATTTGTTTAATTACCCATTCACATCTGAAAATCTAAAAAACATATATGGCTATTGAACCAATAAGAGTCCTTGTAACTGGAGGAACATTTGACAAGGAATACAATTTAATAACTGGAGAATTGTATTTTAAAGATACACATTTGCCTGAAATGTTTGAAAGAGGCCGTTGTTCTGTCGATGTTAGGGTACGAACTTTGATGATGGTTGATAGTCTTGAAATGACACAAGAGGACCGGGAAGTCATTTTGCTGAATTGTCGCAGGGCGAAGGAAAGCAACATCATTGTTACGCATGGAACTGATACGATGACCGAGACGGCAAAGGTTTTGGCTGATGGAAATCTGGATAAGACGATTATCTTAACGGGCGCTATGATTCCTTACAAATTTGGTATTTCCAGCGATGGATTCTTCAATATGGGAGCTGCTGTGGCATTTGCCCAAGCATTGCCCAATGGGGTTTATATAGCGATGAACGGCCGTTATTTCAATTACGACAATGTTAAGAAAAATACGAAGACGGGAATTTTTGAGGAAATTGAACCGTAGGCACGCATCGCATGCGTGCCTACGGTTTGTGAACGCATCGCATGCGTGCCCGCGGTTTGAACACAATGCATGCGTGTCCACAGTTTGTGAACACAATGCATGCGTGCCCACAGTTTGTGAACACATTGCATGCGTGCCCACGGTTGAACGGATTGCATGCGTGCCGAAACAAAAAAACCTCCCCTGCTCCGGAACGGAGCAGGGGAGGTTTTTGCTTTTTGTAAAAACTTGATGTCTAGAATAAGTATTTGTGTCTCCACAATTTACAAGTCTAACATCTATTGTCTAAGATCTGAAATCTAGCCAATTACTTCTTCAATTTCTTGGCTTGACCTTTCCAATCGTCTCTCTTAACTCTTCCTGGGAAGAATTCGATTGCTAGATTTACTTTGTCTTCAATATCAGAATTGAATTTACTTACTTGCTCGAAAGTTTTAATTCCAAGAGCGTTCAATTTCTCTTCGATAAAAGCTCCGATGCCTTTGATCATTTTCAAATCATCTTTGCTTCTTCCTGCTTTTCCAATCGTTCCAAAGTCAATGGTCTTTGCTTTTGCTTTGATTCTATTAAGCGTCTCCACTTTTTTATCAATCACCTTTGCTACTGGAGCCGCTTTTTTAGGAGCCGCCTTTTTAGGAGCTGCTTTTTTAGAAGCCACTTTTTTGGGAGCTGCTTTTTTAGGAGCCGCTTTTTTAACAACAACTTTCTTTGCAGTTGCCGCTTTTTTAGGAGCTGCTGCTTTTTTCTTTGGACTCGCTTTCTTAACAACCTTCTTAACTGCTTTTACAGCAGCAGCGGTTACTTTTTTAGCAGTCTTAGTAACGGTCTTTTTTGCAGAAGACTTAGTAGACTTTTTCTTCTTCTTAGATTTTGACTTTGAAGATTTTTTCTTGTCAAGAACATCCATCTTTTCCAAAACTTTCATCACCGCCTTAACGTGATCCGAAGAAGCTTTCAATAATTTCATTTCTCTCTTGTTCAAGTCAACCTCAATGATTTTCTCGATTCCGTTTTTACCTAAAATAACCGGAACGCCCAAGAAAACATTTTTAAGACCGTACTCACCATTCAACCAAGCGCAAACTGGGAAAATTCTTTTTTCGTCTTTTGCAATTGCTTCAGCCATTTGGGCTGCAGCTGCACCTGGAGCATACCAGGCAGAAGTTCCCATTAGTTTCACCAATTCTCCACCACCTGTTTTTGTTCTCTGAACAATTTCTTCTAGTCTCTTTTTAGAAACCAATTCAGTAACTGGAATTCCAGCAACAGTTGTGTAACGTGGAAGTGGTACCATTGTGTCACCATGACCACCCATCAACAAAGCTTGAATGTCTTTTGGTGAAACATTTAACTCCATTGCAAGGAATGAACGGTAACGTGCTGTATCCAAAACTCCTGCCATTCCAAAAACTTTGGTGGACTTGAATTTTGAAGAAACAAAAGCACAATAAGTCATTACATCCAAAGGATTGGCAACAACAATAATGATTGTTTTTGGAGAGTATTTAATTACCTGCTCCGTAACAGATTTTACAATCCCTGCATTGATTCCAATCAAATCGTCACGGCTCATGCCTGGCTTTCTTGGAATACCCGAAGTAATGATTGTAATGTCAGACCCTTTGGTCGCACGGTAGTTATTTGTAACTCCGGTAATTCTTGTGTTGTAAGAAAGGATAGGGGAAGTCTCCCACATGTCTAATCCTTTTCCTTCTGAAACACCTTTTTTAATGTCAAGAAGTACAACTTCTTTACAAAAATCTTTTTGTGCAATCACATTGGCAACAGTTGAGCCAACATTTCCAGCACCGATAACTGATATTTTCATTTTTAAAATTTGATTTTTTTTCGACTGCAAAAGTACAATTAATTTTTTAATTGCTCTAATTATATACCCTATGGACGGGGAAATGCAAAGATTGTTACCCTGGGTTTTTTATAATGCAATTTTAATGACCTTTTTTTTCTTCAATTCTATGAAATTTTGATGCATCAATTAGCCATTCATTTTTAAGATAAAAAGCTTAGGATAGAGCCATTTGTTAATTTAACTATTGCCTGAAATTCGAATTTAACTTGACTAAGTAAATGATTTTACTTTCGTATAGTTTCTGCGGAGTGTTTAACATTTCACAAGCAACAGTAAGCATGTGTTTGCCCGTTAGATTGGCAAAAAAAACAAATCTATGTCTTTACCCAAAGAACCTCGTCAGCAAATGATTAATGTTATGTACTTAGTGCTGCTTGCAATGCTGGCATTAAGTGTTTCCAATGAAATTGTCGATGCTTTCAAATTGTTGAATGCTGGAATTCATGACAGCTCTGAAAAGTTTGATGTGAAATTTCATCATTCTAAAAAGAAGTTTGAGCAAGCCCAAAGTGGAAGTAAAAAAGGTCCAATTTATTTTAATCTTGTTCCTAAAGTAGAAAAAATCAATGATGATTTCAATCGTTATATAGAGGAATTACAGGAAAACATCCGCACAGAAATAGATGGCCCCGAAGCATTGGAAGCTGGATTTTGGCCCTCACGTTTGGAAGATCAAGGTGCACCAACTAAAATTTTGATTGATGAAAAAAAAGGTGAAACTTTAAGAGAAAAAATATTGCAAGCAAGACAAGATTATCTGGATTTATTTGCACCTCGAATAGAAGGCAGCGATACTTTTTTTATCGATCAGGATTTTCTTGCTTTTCAAGATGAAATACAATTGGGATTAAATGAAGTTCCAGATGGGGAAAACTGGGCGGAACACACTTTTAATCAAATGCCAGTCGTGGCAGTTCTAACAATGTTGAATAAGTTTAAAAATGACAGCAAAGCAACAGCATCGGTAGCCATTGATAGACTGTATGGAAAGCTTAACGAGGATGATGTTATTTATGATAACTTCGAAGTCGCTATTATTCCAAACACAAGAAAAGTTTATCAAGGTGATAAAATATCGGCAGATGTCTTTTTAACAGCTTCTAGTTCATTCGCTCGGTCAAACATAAAGATCAACGGTCGTGTAGTAAATGTTGATCAGTTTGGTCGGGCGAAAACTGAATTTACAGCCAATGAATTGGGAGCGTATAATTTAACTGCTGAAATTGATTACAAAGATGGTTATGGTCAGTCGCAAACAAAATTAGGAAAGTTAAAATACGATGTGATTGCTCCGCCTGATCATGCACCTTTGGTTTCGGCTACAAAAATGAATGTTTTTTATAAAGGAATTCCCAATCCAGTTTCGGCCTCAATCATTGGAATTCGAGAAGACAAATTGAAGGTCAGCCTCTCTGGACCAGGAAGCATTTCCAAAGTAAATGGAACAGGAAACTATGTGGTAAACGTCAATGATTACGGTTCTGTTGAAATCAATCTTAGCGGCGAAAACGATCGAGGCGAAAAAGTGGAGTTTTCCGTTCCTTACCGAACCAAAAGAATTCCCAACGCCGAGCCAATGGTTGGAAACTGCTCTGGCTGTTCAATGAACAGTGGCGAGTTTAGAGCACAAACTGGATTGAGAGCTGAGTTAAAAGATTTTGTTTTTGATGATTTAAAATACGAGGTGCTGTCTTATGAACTGACCATAAGTGATGGAGGAGATTTGAGGTCAACTAAGAATAAGGGCGGCAAATTTACGCCATCAACTCAAAGATTGATCAATGAGGCAAGTCCTGGTGACTTGTATTATTTTGAAAATATTAAAGTAAAAGGACCGGATGATTCTGTTCGGAAAATGCCCTCAATGGTTTTTCGAATAAGATAGCTTTTTTATTAAAAAAATACGCTTGCCTTAAAAATTAATCGTTGAAACAGTTATAAAACACTTTATAAAATTTTTCCATTCGATAAGAGGAGTAAATGCAAACAAATGCTTATTTTGTTCCTGCATTTACTTTTTTTTATGAAAAAATCTTCTAAATCAAGAAAATCACTATTCTTGGCATTGCTATTTGTCAGCTTGCCAGCTATTATTTTTTTTCAGAATAAAAGTTTTTATTCTAATGAAGATGTTGTTGAAATCCAAGGTGATTTTGAGAGATTAAGGCTAAAACAACATCGTATTTACAAAGTCCAACTAAAGCTGAAGAATGATCCTAACAATTATGTTTTGGATCACACCATTTACCCAGCTTGGGAAAAATTTGGATTTAGAAAGCAGGTGAAATTTGGTCATGAAATTTCCATGACGATCGCCGCCAAAGACAAAAGTAAGTTAGGCAACCAAGAAGAAGACTTGATTCACATCCTTGCCATGAAAGATCAATCCCAAAATTACCTAAAGTTGGAAGAAACCAATTTATACAGGAAATTAAGCTTTATCAAGTTTTATATTTTCTGGGGAATAGCACTCATGATTTATCTTTATATGACCTTTTATAAAGCTCCAGAATTAACAGACCCTTCCTAAAATCCTTGAATCAAGAGGATTTTACTATATTCTATACAAATCAATAATTATTGTCGAATAAAGGCCGTGCCAATAGAAATATAGCAAATTGGCCCATTTTATGCAGTCAGATTACTACATTTGAAATAGAATTTTGCCGTATGGATATTTCGAAAGAATGGATTGATCAATTAAATGTTTGGAGTGCTCAGCTGACCTTCCGAATTATCGCTACAATAATAATTGTTGGCCTTTCCTTTCTTATATATGGATTGATAAGTCGTTACCTAAATTCTAGAGCATCCAACATTCCAGATCCAGACCATCCTTTGGATCTTCAAACTGAGTACAATCCAGAGCAAGATATTTACCTGAAAAGGAACATTCGAAACTTCCTCCTTTTCATCAGTACGCTATTTATTGGTCAAATTTGGCTTTCTAAATATTTCACTCAAGTTGGTCTTGTTACGGAAAAACTCATAGGGATTAGTCCAGCAGTACAAGGGCAGCTTGTGAGAAGTGTAATCACCATAGGCTTTCTGGTTTTACTTAGGCGTGGAGCCATTAAGCTTTTGACAAAGATCAATCAAGCAGACATAAGAAAAAACTACCGAACAAGAAATATTATTACTTGGGTGATATTCACTTTGGGTGTTATTTTGGTAGGCAGAATTTGGTTCCAAGGCCTTGATTCATTGGCAACTTATTTCGGTTTGCTTTCTGCAGGTATCGCCATTGCTTTGAAAGAACCCATTGTCAATATTGCCGGATGGATATTTATCATGTTTAGACGTCCATTTGAATTGGGAGATCGAATTGAAATTGGTGGACATGGAGGAGACGTGATAGACATCAATGTTTTTCAGTTTACTATAAATGAAATTGGAAACTGGGTAGAAGCTGACCAAAGCACTGGCAGAATTATTCACTTGCCCAATTCAAGAATATTTACAGATGCTCAAGCGAATTTTACCAAAGGATTTGATTTTATTTGGAATGAAATTCCAATTCTATTGACTTTTGAAAGTGATTGGAAATTGGCAAAAGAAATTTTGACTAAAATCTCTTCGAAATATTCAGAAAAGACCAATAAAATTGCAAAACGGAGGTTGAAAAAGGCTTCTGAAAAATATCTGATTTATTACACACAAATAACTCCAAAGGTTTACACCGATGTAAAAGATAGTGGGGTATTACTCACGATCAGATATTTATGTCGTCCCCCTATGCGGCGAGATTCAAAAGAACAGCTTTGGGAACAAATATTAGATGAATTTGCTAAGCACAAGACCATCGATTTTGCCTACCCAACAGTCAGGAGATATGACAATCGATATGAAGGAAAAGATCCCATTGGTGGACCTGAATTGGCAGATTGATTCTAAGAAGAATACATTGATTCTTTGTTTTGTGTGAGCGTTTATTCGATTTACCATTCTTTCCTAGTCGTTTTACAATCCTTTTAGAGCAACTTACGTATGTAAGTTGATTGATAGAGCCAATAAAAAAGATCTGGATTTACTTTAGTAATTTGGGTATAAACTCAAGTTTAACTCCACAGGATGTCAGAATTACACGTCTGATAAACAGGTTCGTATTTGGTATACTGTCCTTGATTAGTGTCTCTTTTTGCTATCAAATTGTTAAGCATTTGGTCTTATCAGGAACAATCCTTCCCCACACTTTAATGATGGCGTTAACATTCCTGCCTTTTGCTTTGGTTTTTTATTTCAATCACAAGGAAAAATACTTCCTTGCCCGTTTGCTTCTTATCGTTTATCCAGTTTTAAATACTACGGCATGGATGCTTGCTCCGAATTCACAGGCTGGAAACATTCATTATTCATTTTTATTGTTTGTTATTCCAATAGTAATCGCCTTTAAAAGGCTTAAGGTTCAATTGCTTTTGGTTGGATTTGTGTATTTAGCTTTTATTGTTTCGCATTATATCACTATTGTCAATCCTTTGCCAATAGGGGATTATTACAATCCTACATTTGGAGTATTTGTTTTCGGATTGTGGATGTTAATCGCTTTAGCAATGCTGCGTTTTTTCGAAAATGAAATACAATTTACTGAAAACCAATTGCATGAAAAAAATACTGAATTACAGGAGTTTTCTCACATTGCTTCCCATGATTTAAAAGAGCCTCTGCGAACGATAAGCGTTTTTAGCAAATTATTGAGAGACAAGCATGAAAGCGAACTTTCAGAGAATGCTAAGCAGTATTTGAGTTTTATAGAATCTGGTACAATGCGAATGAACACTTTGTTAGAGGATTTGGCTGAATATTCTATGGTGGATGGTGTTAAGCAAGAGGTGTGTGCTGTAGATTTGAATAAAATATTGAAAGATGTGATCTCTGATCTTCAAGGGATCATTCAGGAGACCAAAACCATTATTAAATATGATAAGCTTCCCATTGTCAAAGCCAATGAAAGCCACATGGCTCAACTTTTTCAAAATTTAATTTCCAATGGAATAAAATTTCAAGCAAAGGGAAAATCTACTGTTCCTCAAATTACTATTTCATCGTTTTCGAAAGATGAATTTCATACCATAACTTTTACCGATAATGGGATAGGGATTGCCAAAGAATACATCGATACTATATTTGGAAAATTTAAAAGGTTGAACAATAAAGATGAATATGAGGGAACTGGGCTAGGCTTGGCTACCTGCAAAAAAATTGTGGAGTTTTACAATGGTGAAATCAGTATAGAATCTGAATTAGGCCTTGGAACGACCTTTATAATTAAACTCATTAAATAAAGGGGGCAGAGCAAAATCGTAAATATTAATGTGAAATTGATCGACCTTTCTTATCTTCATTTTATTTCTTGAAATGTTTCAAAAGTTTTGTTGATGAAGATCCATAAGTTTGTTTCCCTAGTTACTTCTTTATTCTTCTTCCTGTATGTTTTTCCTTGCTCAGCTCAGCTAACGATCATACTCGATCAAATTCCACAAAATACACCCGACAATTCAGAAATTTTTGTTGCGGGTAATTTTCAAGAATGGAATCCAGGTTCGACAGACTATCAATTTGAAATGAATGCTGGTGGGCTGTATGAAATTTCAATAAACACCAGTGCTGCCCTTTTGGAGTTCAAGTTTACAAGAGGAAGTTGGGAAACTGTTGAAGGGAATGAAAGTGGAGGTTTTTTACCTGATCGCACCTTTCAGTACAATGGAGAAGCGCAAACCATACATCTTGAAATACTTTCTTGGGAAGATTTGGGTGGGACAAATCCTGGAATGGGAACAGCGGCTCCAAATGTCTCAATTCTGAATGAGGCATTTTACATTCCACAACTGAATCGCGATCGCCGTATTTGGCTTTACCTTCCGCCAAACTATGAAACCTCCAACAAAGAGTATCCAGTTCTATACATGCACGATGGTCAAAACCTATTCGATGCCAATACCAGTTTCGCTGGAGAATGGGAGATCGATGAGACATTAAATCAACTATTTGAAGAAGGAGATTATGGCTGTATTGTTGTCGGTATCGATAACGGTGGCGCTAATAGATTAGACGAATATTCTCCTTGGTTAAATCCTGATTATGGTGGAGGTCAAGGCGATGAATACATCAATTTTATTATCAACAACCTCAAGCCCTATATAGATCAAAACTACCGCAGTAAAACCGAACCTGAATTTACTGGGATTATGGGGAGTTCAATGGGGGGATTGATTTCACTATATGCCGGAACGGCTTATCCTGAAGTTTTTGGCCGAATAGGTTCCTTTTCTCCGGCTTATTGGTTTGCTGATGAAATTTATGATCATGCTTCCGATTCCAACCATCCTGACCCGATTAAAATTTACAGCATTGCTGGTGAGCAAGAAGGTGCTGGAGTTGTAGAAGATGTTATGGATATGGACGATGCGCTAATTGGCTCTGGCTTGAAGACCGAGGAGTTAAAGACCCTATTTCATGCAGATGGTCAGCACAGCGAATGGTATTGGCGGAGAGAGTTTGCCGAAGCTTATAAATGGTTGTTTGAAGAAGTTGAAGAGGAAATCAATATGCATTTTGATGAAATTGAAGATTCAAAGCCAAAAGTATCCTATAATTCAATTAATCGATTTATTGAAATTCGAAAAGCAGGTTTGAAATTAAATGGCAATGAAATATTGCACATTTTCGATTACAATGGACGATTGTTATACTCTTCAAAGCTCATTTCATCAGAATTTATGGTAAAAATGAAATTTCCGCAGCTTGCTGTGTTTGCCCTTTTAACAGAAAATGGCCTCTATAAAGGGAAGATTGTCCAAAATTGAATGTCGTTATCTCTTTCAAAGATTGTGGTTAAACTCAGAGTGTTTTTTTGAAATAGACTGATTTCTTTAAACAGTTTAAACACAATTTTACTTTCCAATTTTTAATAAAATTGCCTTTATAATGAAGGAAATTTAGCATAACATTTATTGGCATTGAAAACTAAATGTTTGCATAAATACAATGTTTGGATTATTACTAATATATAATATGCTAAAGCAATATTTTTTGTAATTTTATATTATCTATCAAAATTTCCAAATTGCGCTCGAAAAACTCTTTTGATGGAAAAAAAACTTTCAGATTATTTATCCACTATGTTCAGGCTTTTTCCATGTGCTTGTCCAATTTTTATCAATTTACAACAATTTAGAAATCTTGCTTTGTAGAAAAAATAAAACAAAATTCATTAAATAAACCTAATCTTAATCGAATGAAAAAAATTATTACCATTCTCGCTTTTTTAAGTCTGAGTTGGAATTTGTATTCTCAGACTCCGCCGAATGCCCCAACTTCGGCCTGTGCTGCCAATTCGGCCACTTTAACCTGGACTGGTGGAGTTAACTCTTCAGGAACAGACAATGTCGAGTGGGGGCTTCCTGGTTTTACTCCAGGAACAGGCGCAGAAATTGGTTCTGCAACTGGCCTTGCAGCAACACTTGCTGATTTTGATATTACAGGTTTGGACTGTGGAACAACTTATGAATTTTATGTTCAAAGTGTTTATAATTCAGGACCATCAGCCTGGTCAGGTCCTGCTACTTGCACCACTGATGCTTGTCCGGCTACTGGAGATCTCTACATTGCCGGCGTAATTGACGGTCCGTTGACAGGTGGAACGCCCAAAGGAGTTCAGTTTTGTGCCTCAGCAGATATTCCTGATTTAAGTATTTATGGAATGGGTTCTGCCAATAACGGAGGAGGCACTGATGGACAAGAAATGACATTCGATCCTGTGCCATTGGCTGCAGGGGAGTGCATTTGGCTGGTAAGTGCAAACGGGGATGAAACTTTCGAAGCCTGGTTTGGAGCCGGTTGTTCACCGGATTATATAGATGGTGCTGCATCTATCAATGGAGACGACGCAATAGAATTGTTTTGCAATGGTGCGGTCATTGATATTTATGGGGATATTAACTGTGATCCTAATGATGGTGCTGCAGGTGCGGCTTGTACAACCTCACCAACTTGGGAACATACTGATTCATGGGCAGTTGCAACAGATGCCGTTCCCAATGCTACTTTTGATATTACTGAATGGAAT
>CALBCY010000288.1 GCA_937927195.1 uncultured Chitinophagales bacterium | reverse complement strand
AAACTTTTCTTTCATTATTTGCATATAGGTTAAGTCATAGTAATTTCCGTTTTCTTTGTAAGCTTTTTCGTGAAATCCATACTGGGCAAAACCAACATTTTCATAAATTTTCAAAGCAGATTTGTTTGATGAAATAACTTCTAATAGTACTTGTTCAATCCCTTCTATTTTGAAAGCTTCTTCTACAGATTTGTATAATAAATTTCGGCCTATTTGATGACCTTGATGAGATGGTTTAACATACATTTGAATAATTTCACCTCGATGCAAAGTTTTCACATGATTGTTTCTAAAAAATCCACAAAGACCAACTATTTCACCCTGTACAAATGCGCCATAAATAAATTTGCCAGCTTGATTTTCTTCCAAAACTGTTTGAAAACTTAATTTTGGTAATTGGATCTGTTGTTCATAGTTTGAACCAAAGAACTGAGGATATTTTTTAAGACTTTCCAAACGGATTGTTCTGTATAGCAATGAGTCTTTTCCTTCCAATAAACGATAGGTGATTTCCATTCCTTTTTTAAGTGTTTATAAGCTGAAATAGTTCCAATTTTACTGCGAATAAAATTTCACGATAAGCAATACCATCAAAACATCTGTCTTGTGATTGTCAATTTATTATTGGTTAAACAAACTTTAGTCTAAGATTTACGAAGCACCATTGACAAGATATTCAATGTTGTTAAAGGCGTCTTTGTAAAATCATGGTCGCATGACTTGTTCTGTGTGATAAGGGACACCATCCACGACAACTTCAACGATTATGACTTCGTTATTTATCCCTGAAAGATCAATTTTTATAATGTCATCAAGACCAATGAAATCGGCTAAACTCTTTAGTTTTTTACCGGCAACATCGTAGATATTCACAGCAATATTTTTTGCCTTATCAATGGTGGTTTTCAAATTCAAAAAATCCCCAGCAGGATTTGGGTACATTTCTATTTCGTTGTAAAATGATTCCACTTTTTCAATTTTCCATTTTTTGGAAGCGAAATGAAGAAGATGGTGATTGTCCTTTCTAAGCAACATTGTGGTATCTTCAATGAAAACAGACAAATTATTTCGACCATCAAACAACATGCTGGTATCAATTTGCAGACTGTCTACATTGTATGCAATATGCTCTCCATTTAAAGTCCAAACAGTTTTCAATGTATTGGGTTCTGGTTTGATCAAATTTAGCTTGTAAACAATGGGCTCTTCATTTATAACAAAAGATGGTTCAGGAGTTGAAGAATCCAAGGGACTAACCAAAGAATGGATTTTTTCAATTATGGCCTCCTTACAAATAGAACAAAATGGAGATTCCAAAAAACGCATTTTACAATTGTTATGAGGTCTATACCAATCGGTTGAATTTCCTCCACAACAATGCTGGTGAATCCCAACTCCACCGACCCCCAACCATTTTTTCCATCGTACGTCTTCTGAATCTGTTTCCTTCGTCATATTGACACTTTCTTCCGTATAAATATCACCAGCATAATATTCATCTTTAAGGGAAGCAAAAGAATGGCCAAGTTCATGAATAAAAAGTTCAGCAGAGTTTTCGTTATTTGACACAGTAGGAATTGCCCCACCAGCGCCGCCATAATGCGAACTGTTTACAATGACAAGTGGCTGATCATACATAGGAAAATTTTCGGCCAAAACGGTATACACCATGAAGGAATTGTCTGTAACCAACAAACGATGTATGCCGAGATAATCAAAGGTTGACTCAAATTTAGTAGCAACATCAGAAACAGGAAAAACCGGTTCGGCAACATCTGTTGCATCACCAGGATGGTCAACACCACTTTGCAATGAAGGAACACGTATGGCGAATGCATTAAAGTAGTTTTTGTACTCTTGAAATGGTGACTCAAGAAATAAAGTATTGACAAATTTTTGAGCATCCTCGGAAAACGAATCCAGTTCCTCTTCCGTGTACCCATCACCCATAAAAACAATGTTGATGTATTTGTTGACATCGCCATTTAAAAGAAGCGTATCTACTTCAAAAATTTGAGCATTGAGGAATGGTCCGAGCAGTAAAAGACAAACCAAAATTCTGAGATTTCTCATCATTTTACAATTTCGTTAAATTTGTAAGATTCCTGTTATATTAAACGATTTAAAAACATGACATTTGACTATCAAGTACATTTTCACAACTAAAAGCTGAATCCTTAATGCCGAATTATTTGTTCTGTGTGGCAAGGAACTTGATCAATTAGAACTTCTACGATAATCACTTTATTGCTTATACCTGAAAGGTTTATTTTAAAAACATTATCATAGCCAATAAAATCGATCAAACTTTTAATCTTTTTCCCTGTAACATCATAGATGTTAAGCCCAATATTTTGGGCTATTTCAGGGCTGACTTTCAAATTCAAATAATCTCCAGCAGGATTCGGATACAATTCTATTTCATCGCTAAACAAGTCTGTCAATTGGAATTGTCCAAGCACCATGGAATCAACCACCATTGTATCAACTACCATGGTATCAACCACCATGGTATCTACTGGTGTGACAATTCTTTCTATTTCCCATTCAGAAGAAGCGAAATGAACTTGATTGTGATCATTCTTTCTTATAAACAAAGTAGTATCTTCTATAAAAACGGACAAAGCATTGGTTCCTTCTATTAGCATGCTTGTGTCAACCTGGATGCTGTCTACATTATGGGCAACAATTTCATCGTTTAATGTCCAAATTGTTTTCAATGTATTTGGTTCTGGCTTAATCAAGTTCAAAGAAAATTCAACAGGTTCCCCATCTGTCATCAACACAGAAATTTCAGGTGAAACAGATTCAAGCGGATCGACCAGGGAATGAATTTTCTCAATTATAGCCTCTTTACAAACTGAACAGAAGGGAGCATTCAAAAAACGCATTTTACAATTGTTATGAGGGCGATACCAATCTGCAGAACTTCCTCCACAGCAATGCGCATAAGTTCCAATACTATTGTCTCCCATCCAATTTTTCCATTTCACTATAGTAGGATCGGTTTCCTGCGTCATATTCGCAGTTTCTGCTGCATAAATTTCTCCTGCCCAATATTCATCGCTCAATGAAGCAAAAGAATGACCGAGTTCATGAATAATTATTTCAGCAGAACTAATATTCGTAGATGCGGCAGGAATTGCTCCACCACTACCTCCATAATAGGGGCTATTTACGATAATCAATGGCTGATCATACAAGGGGAAATTTTCGGCTAAAACTGTATTCACCATAAAGGAATTTAAAGGAACCAACAAACGATGAATGCCAAAATAGTCAAAAGTTGACCCAAAGACAGTGTTAACATCAATTATAGGAAATACTGGCTCGGCTTCATCTGTTGCATCCCCAGGATGATCTGCCCCGCTTTGCATTGAAGGAACACGTATGGCGAATACATTAAAATAGTTTTTATACTCTTGAAATGGCGATTCCAGAAAAAAGGAATTTACAAAATTTTCCGCATCCTCAGAAAACAGATCTAATTCGTCTTCAACATAGCCATCGCCCATCACAACAATATTGATGTATTTGTTGACATCCCCATTTAAAAGAAGCGTATCCACTTCAAAAATTTGAGCATTTAAAAAGGGTCCCAGGAAGAACAAGCAAATCAAAAAAGGAAAGTTTCTCATCATTTTTCTATTTTACTTAGTAACAAGCGTTTTACCTGTCCTGGGCCTTCCATCTTTTCAATAATAATATTTTCGGTACCAAAAGGCAATTGAGTTCTCAATGAATATTTAGCTTCTTCAAGCTTAACTTCCGTTCTTTCCATTTCATTCTCTTCATTAACATGCTCCAGTGACTTCACATAAGGATTGGCAATGATTGCCTTTTTGAGCAACTTATAATTCTTGTCCATAAACAGACAGAGATAATCACCAACCTGAGCAATTGGTTTGCCCAGTTCATCTTGTTTCAACTTTCCCTCTTTAATGATTTTATCAATCAGCTCAACTGTTTCTGTTTTATCTTCTTTATTCTTAGTAAAAAGATAATTCAAGAAGATGATTTTCTCTGTTGCTCTTTTAGAAACATTTGAAGGCTCAGCAACTTTCTCTTTGGCATCAGCGTTAGCAGCTGCAGTTTCAGTATTGCTTTTTGGAGTCTTACAGGCAAAAAGTAAAAAAAACAAGAGTATGGGGTAAAATTTCATTTTATCAATATTCAGGTTTCAAGAAAAATAAATATAACTGAAAATAACTATAATACAGATTGCTGAGCCAATCAATTTAGCTGGCGCCCAGAAAGTAGTATCAACTTCATGGGTATGAACTTGGGTATAAGCAACTTCCCGTGGCTTCACCTTGCCAATGATTAACATGATACAAATATTCAGAACAAACAAAATCGCCATCACGTGTAAAAAGTGTAAATAGTGATCATTTCCGCCCATGATGGGTTTCAAAACAAACTGGCTCAGACTGTACAAAACAACTCCTGAAACAATGGCTATCTTGGCAGCAATGGCGGGGACATATTTGGTAAAATAACCCACCAAAATAATGGTTAAAATTGGGATGCTGTAACAGCCGTTGACTTCTTGCAGATAATCAAACAAGCCATTTGGAGCATTGGCGATGAGCGGAGCGATCAGCATTGAGAAAATGGCCAAGACAATTCCAAACATTTTACCAGCCCTGACAACCGTTTTTTCATCTGCCTCTTTATTGATGTATTGTTTGTAAATATCAAAACCGAAAAGCGTAACTGAACTATTGAGGGCTGAATTGAATGAGCTTAAAATAGCTCCAAACAAAACCGCTGCGAAAAAACCAACTAGTCCAGCTGGCAAAACCTCTCGCACCAAAGTTGGATAGGCCTGGTCAGGTTTGTCAATTATTTCACCATAAAGATGAAAGGCTATGATTCCTGGTAAAACCACAATCAAGGGTCCTAATATTTTAACGGCAGCAGCCAATAACAATCCTTTCTGGCCCTCTTTCAAGTTTTTTGCTCCCAAAGCCCTTTGAATAATGGCCTGATTGGTTCCCCAATAAAAGAGTTGGACCAACATCATTCCCGTAAATATCGTTGAAAACGGAATAGAAGTTTCAGGTCCACCAATGACTTTAAATTTTTCTGGGTTTGAATTCCAAAGCGTCGACCAACCTTCCATCACACTTCCATCGCCAATGACCATTAAGCCGAAAAAAGGAATCAACAAACCACCGATCAACAAACCAATCGCATTGATGGTATCAGAAACGGCGACTGCTTTCAATCCACCAAATATTGCATACACAGAACCGATCAATCCAATGCCCCAAACGGTCATCCACAAGGCCGAGGTTTCAGAAATGTTCAACAATTGGGGAACATCAAACATTGTATTTAAGGCCAGTGCACCCGAATACAAAACAATGGGTAAAAGAACAATCATATATCCGCTCAGAAACAAAACCGAGGTTATGGTTCGAGTTGTTTTGTCATAACGACGTTCGAGGAACGATGGGATGGTTGTTAATCCCCCCTTCAAATATCGCGGTAATAAGTACAAAGCTGTTACGACCATGGCAACCGCCGCAAGAGTTTCCCAGGCCATGACCAAAATCCCTTCCTTGAAGGCGGCTCCGTTTAAGCCAACTATTTGTTCGGTGGACAAATTGGTTAAGAGCAATGACCCAGCGATGACTCCGCCGGTTAAACTTCTTCCACCCAGAAAAAAACCATCCGAAGATGTTTCATCGGTCTTCCTTGTGGAGTACCATGCGAAGATGGCCACAAATAAAGTAAATCCTATAAACGAAATAATTTGCATAAGTTATTTATAATTGAATGGAGGTAAAGAGGGGCTGAGTCCTTGCTCTTGACAGGGTTAAATGCTCCTAGTTTTTAATGCTTTATAAACGGAATACTCTGTTGACCATTGACCCTCAATAAATATAAGCCAGATGGTTGGTTTCTTAAACTGACAGAAGTTTTTTCTAATGAAATGTCTTTCAGCAATATACCGTAGGAATTATACAATTCCAGCTTAAAAATACTTTCTTGATTTTCGAATTCAAAATTGAGTCGGTCTGAAACTGGATTGGGATAAATCAACACTTGCTCTTCTTGCTCTTTTAACCCGTCTTGCAATCCCAAATAGGACTCAGGCAGTTCATGCATTTTAAAAAACTCCCAAATTTCACGACTGGCAAATACATCATTCTCGGGTTGCAGCCAAGAATGATTGTGATTGTATGCTGTGTACAACCATAATTCTATTCCTTCATCGCAACCGTCAAAAATGCTTTTTTCAATGTAAATCCCATCGTCTTGCGTATCCTCTAATTCGATGATTGTGTATTCGTTCGGGCAATTGTTGTGGTTCCTCCACAAGTTCATGAGAGAGTCTACACTTTCAAATCCACCAAACCAGTTGCCATCATAGGAAACAACAAAGTCTCCAGTACCGTGAATGTGCATCATGGGAAATGGACGGGAAGGAAGGCAGTCCTCAAAAACGGAATAGCTCATCGTGCCTGAATGAGAGGCGATGGCTGCTATTTCATAAGAAAATTCACAAGCCATTTTATTGCTCATGAAACCTCCCATAGAAAAGCCTGTAAAATAAATTCTTCTGGAGTTTACATTGTATTCTTCTGAAATGGTTTTGATCAATTCTCGCAGAAACCCAGTATCATCTTCACCGCTACCGACTGAGAGTCCATTGTTCCAAGCCGTCACTCCGGTCCCATTTGTCCAGGCAGTTGGAAAAGCAACTAAGAAGTTTGCGGTATCCGCAACCAGATCAAATTTACTGGATTCAAGGAGCTTCTGACCGGTATTGGTAAGCCCGTGCAAAGCTATTACCAGCGGGACAGGTTCCGTTTCATCAAAGTTTTCAGGAATGTGCAAAAGATACTCTCTTTCCTTATCCCCGAAATCCAATTTTTCCAATAAAGTTTGTCCAGAAGAATTTAGAGTGGACAAGCAAAAAATCATCAAAAACACGAGTTTCCATTTCATGTTTCAATTTAGTAATTTTTTGATGTAAAGTTGGTGTTTTGAGGGGGGAAATTGTTGAGGACGCTGCGCTGTTGGGGACGCTGGGCTTTTGGTACGCTGCGCTTTTGGTACGCTGCGCTTTTGGTACGCTGCGCTTTTGGTACGCTTGCCTTCGGCATTGCTGTTGGTACGGCTGCGGTCAACTTGCGGTCAACTTGGCCTATTGGACTTTTTGGGGACGCTGCGCTTTTGGGATGCTTGCCTTCGGCATTGCTGTTGGGACGGCTGTGGTGACCTTGCGGTCTATTTGGCCTGTTGGACTTTTTGGGGGCGCTGTGCTTTTTTAAGCCATTCGATATTGTTCAAATTTGTGATAGAGGACAAAGTGTTCTTTTCATCTTTATCAAATATTAGCTCTGTTCTGCCATTGTAAACTTAATGGATAAAATAAGAGGTTCTTTAGACAAAACTACTTTGGCGAATATTTCCTTTTCGCATTTTTCATAATCTCCTCCTTATCCATTGAAATGGGTTTTAATTTTTGGTCTAGATACATTTCCATTTGATCGTCAAAATGTGGGCTCTCCTCATTGTTTGAAGAACCAAAACAATTGATGGTTTCAACCTTCTCCACACCGTCCTTTCCGTAGGTGGAAAAGAGAATAAATGATTCTCCCATTGCACTTTTAAAAGTTCCTTTTTTATGTGGGCTTGTATACATTGCAGTAATGGCTTCAGGCAATCCCCAAATAGGAAATTCTTTGTCACCTCTAACGTGTTTTTGTAAATCTCCCAAAGGTATTTCAAGCCTTCCAAAATGCTTTTGCAAATGTTTTTTAGCAAAGCGAAGTGCATGGACAAATTCAATGTTTGGAAGGACATTGTTTTGATCTAATATTTGTTCCTTTTGTAAATATTTTAAAATATACTGAATGGAAAGTGAAATAATTGCTGCCTGTTGGTTGTCAACTTCTGTGCCGCCATCCCATTTTTTTACTATTGAAATAATGTCTGAAATTTCAGGATGAGCAGCTTCGTCAAGGTGTCGAATTTCATCAAAATTTTTGATGTTTCTAGTATACAGTGGAAATTGAAAATTGCCGTCAAATTTCATCTTCTTCAAATCCTCGTAAGACACTTTACCCTGCTCATCTATCAAAGCATGCCAACGCAAACTTCTCGCCGTTTTGCCTTTTTGATAACTGACTACATGATCGTAATCTGAGGCTTCGGGGTTCTCTTCTGGGCAGGTACAATCAAATCCAGTGTTGTTCATATTGAACACATAACCGCAATCAGGGTTTTCAACTTTAAGCATGTCTTCAACTGGGTGATATTTTTCGGGCCATAAAGTTGCAGAGGTATCTCCAGGTAAAATTTTATCCCAATCATAAGCTGGATCTCTGTAAGGAAACAATCCATTGTCCACAAACATTATATTCCCTTCTTTGTCTGCATATATGATGTTCAAACTGCACAGTTCTTGCATTTCCAAAGCTTCTACAAATTCTTCTTTGTTGCTAGACTTGTTCATTCGATACCATTGTTCTGCCATTCCACAGACCATATTGGAAGGAAAGCGCAGGGCATAATAACCTGACTTGTTCTTTACAACAGTTCCATGTTTGCTCCAATAAAAAGTTTTCTTTACAGGTATTTTTAAAAAGCCAACTTTCACTTTTAGCTTGATTGGACGCTCTTCTAATTTCAGCCATTCACCATCGAATTTGTAATGCAGTTTTTTATCGGGATGCATGTTTAGTCGATAGACATCGTGAAAGTCGTCGTAATTGACACAATGTGTCCATCCGAGGTTTTCGTTCGTTCCAACAAATGGTGTCATTCCTCCTGCAAAGGTCGCCCCGTGAAAATGCCAGCCTTCTTCAGAATGTACCTGTAACTCATACCAAGAGGTGAATCCTTCTAAAGGCTGATGAGAATTTGATATCATAAAGGTTTTACCATTGTCACTTCTTTTGGGTGAAATTGAAATGCCATTTGATCCACCTGGCACTTTGCCCGGTTCGATTGGTCCCAACTCATTTTCAAATATTCTTATCATATCGAAATAGACATTTGAAATAAAGGTCATACTCATCACATAACCTTTGACCAAATCTTTTGCAGTCAAAGGAAAAATATCTTTGTGCCTCAATTCATCAGGATGCAATTCTGCATATCGATTGATTCCTTGTAAATACCCATCGAGTAGATCTTTGAATTCATCACTATAAGTAGATTCAAATTTTTCTTCAACAATTTTTTCTACATTAACCAAGTGCGCAATGACATCTAGAATGGCTCCATCTTTTCCAGTGTCTCCTGCCAATAAACCCTTAACAGCGAGAATTGTTTCCTGCATGTTGTGAAAGTTGTCTTCGGCTTGTGCCCAGGCAATTCCATAGACTGCTTCCTTGTCGGTTTTGGAAAAAATATAAGGAACTCCATATTCATCTCTAACGATGGTTATGTTGTCTGGATTTACTTTTTGCGAATAAAGAGAAGTGCCGAAAAGAAGTAAAATTGCAAGTATAATATGTGGGATTTTCATGATGTGAAGATAGTTTTTTTTTCTTAGTGGAATGTGTTATGAACACGAAGACGCTAAGACACGAAGTAGAAAGACCTTTTCTAGTTCAACCAATTTTGTTTTGCCAATAATTTCTTGGTTTCTTTCTGTAAAATTTCAGGATGGTGTGAAATAATATTTACTAAATAATAGTCAGTTCCGTTTAGAAGGTTTTGACTTCTCCAATTGAATTGTGAAATGGTTTCTTCTAAACCAGAGTCGTACCACCAAGAGGTGTATAGATGATCTTCTCCTTGTAACAATTCACCATAAAAAACATTTTGTCCATCCATGGATTTGATGTTCTCTTTGGTCAATTGATAACCACTACCCTTCCAGCAAATAATTGGCGAATGATCGGCAGAATAAAAGCGGAGGGCTGGTTTTATGTAAATGAGCAAATCCTCATTTTCAAGTTTCAAAACGCCATGATCTTGGCTACTGGATTTGAAATTATCCAAGTTTATTTTCACTTGATCGGATGCCACCAATTTTTCTGATTTTTCGCCCAAAGCTGTGAATTTGAATAAAAGAAGAAAAGACAGTAGCATTAAAGTTAGAAGGGCTGGCTGTTTCATTCTCGAAGCAGAAGGCAAGCTTTTTTGCACCTCTGTTTCCATTCCTTTTGATGAGATCCATTTCACAAAAAACCATAGAGGAACAACTGCATAAAACACAAAACAAATGAGCCCGATAAAATCATGCGCAGCCGTTTCAGGAAATGCTTTAAACAAGGTGATGCTTATGATTCTAAAAAGATTGGAAACAATTACCAATAAAAAGCTTAGAAGCAAACTGATGATAACTGCCCAGAAAGGAAACTCCTTTTTACTTTGTCTTTGGTGAAATGAAATAAAGAGCACAGTCACTATAAATCCCATAAGGACCATTTTCAATCCCATGCAGGCTGGATCAACACTAAAGGCCTCTTCCCCAAAATATATCATATTGCCAACTGCATGATAATCTTTACTTAAAAAAGACAGAATAAAAACGGCAAGTTCAGTCAAATACAACCTAATCTCAAAACCTACCACTTCCAATACAAAAATAACGACAGGAGAAGCCACCATTATCAAGAAAAGCGGCAAACTATTGAGCTTTCCGAATCGACTTTCATATAAAAAAAACATTGAGCAAACAAAAGCAAAGAAATACACAGAGCTTAATTTCAACACAAGAAACAAGGCGAATAAAATCAATGCAAGGAATCCATATCGAGCAGAAGGCTGATTGCTTTTTTGATATACAACAAAAGGAAAAACAAGCAATAATAGAATAAAGTTAAAATCGAAACGGAAATAAAACGCCAACTGAGGCCAAGCCAACAATATGAACAGTAAGGCCAGCAAAATTGCTGAGCCATAGCTGACCATTTTGTCATTGACAATATTTTTTATCGTTTCCATGAGTATTCTATTTCTATTTCTTCTATACTATCTGTGCAGCAGTCGACCTAGGTCAACTAAGGTTTTCAGCTTCGTTTTCCAATCCAGAAAAATTTCAACCAAACAATCAATCCCAATAGCAAACCGATCAACAGCCATTCATGTGGTTCAGGGACAGCACCAGAAGATTTCATAGAAGCATTCTTCAAACTGTTCTGGTTTTCTTTTATGTCAAACCTGTCATAGTCTTTTTGAGTTTCCAAAACAATCAGACTGGAAACAGGACTGACAATGTATGCCTCATTGGCCAAGGCCACCAATTGTTCAAGCTTGGGATTTTGCTTGTCAAAATAATCCAGTCCCAATTCATCCATTATTTTATTGTAATTAAACAATCGAAGTAAATGATCTGGGGCGGAGCCTTCCTGGCTTAAAGAATCTCTTTCTATACTAAATTGAGCAATTTCAAAATCAACCTGATTCAGATCTACTTCGGCTTTGGGGAAGGTTTCTTCCTTTAACACCATATTTAAACTTTCTAAATTGCCAGATTTAAAATTGAATAACTGAAGCTCTTTCAAAGTTTTAAGAAACGGACTGCTGGTATTTCCCAATTGAAACAGATTGACCTTTTCATCGGATTGGCCGATAAAGCTTATGAGCTTTTTAGAAAAATCAGTTTTTTCCAAATCAGAAATGTTTGGAGACAGTAAAGTCGATTTACTTACAACCAAACTTCTAGTTCGGTTTCCTATTTTATAAAATGGGAATAAACTAAAATTCTTTGCACTCAATTTCCCAAAGACCTCTAGCCTATTCGCCTCTTTTAGTTCTATGGTCTTTGAATCAAAAGCAATGACCATTTTATCTTTGACTAAGTCCCAAATCTGGTCAAACTCCTTCTTTGTCCAGGATTTATTTATATCTAAATAAACGATTTCCGGATCAAACTTTTTTTGCTGCATTTCATACTCCTTCAAGTTATAGGATTTACCCTCAAAAGAAAAAGATTGATTTGCCAAAGGAACGGAGGGACATTCAACTTCCCAATACGGTCGATAACTTCCAGTATAAATAAAACGATTGACACCATCGGGTTTAAAAGATTCATCAAATTTAATCCCATCAATTTTTTGATCTGAATCAAATTCCACAATAGTAGTCTCGATTGCATTAGACAAGTCAGGCCCTTCAAAGTAAACATTAGGCAGCTTTAAACGATCTCCATTTTTTTCAAGTGGGCTAGAAACACCCAATCTAAATTTTCGAATCTCGGCTGGAGTGCAAGGAAACACTGTTAGCGTCAAGGTGTTTCCTTCCTGCCAATGCAACAAAGCTGGATCTCTTCTTTCCACGCCAACTATTGTGGCATAAGCACTGTCAGCTTTTGCTTTGGTACTTAGTCGAGAAGGTTCCTCCACTCCGTCAATCCACAATGATAAAGAACTGGCAACGGAGCCTTCTGGTAAATGAAAAGTAAAGGAGGCCTCCTGTTGGTTAAATTGCCTTTTTGCTGTGTTTTTTATTGAAATTATTTTTTCCGTATAAGCCATTCTGTAAGCTGGAAAAATCTTTGTATTGCTTAAAACATCGACTGTTTCTAAATTTACTTCTGACCACAATTTTCGTTGCGTTTCATGTCTCAAGTCGTATTGAGACTTTAGAATTTTCACTCTCGTATTGTTATCGATGTCTAAATCGTCAAAAAGAGCAATTCCCAAATTTATTAATGGATCGTGTTTTCTTTGAAGCGAACCTGCTCCTGGATTGATGCCTCCATTCCAAAGATTATCGAATGTATCGAAAGCCATGCTTCCCTTTAATATTTTTTGTGAGAACCGATCAGTGGGAAACTCCTGACAAAGTGA
The DNA here is from genome assembly GCA_937927195.1 of uncultured Chitinophagales bacterium. Lineage (GTDB taxonomy): Bacteria > Bacteroidota > Bacteroidia > Chitinophagales > UBA2359 > JAHDGP01. Next base: position 1,192 of record CALBCY010000288.1, on the reverse strand, counting down.
AAGCCAAGGAGGCAAATCTGATTCCGGTCGTGTAATTATGGTTGCATTGGCTTCATGCAATTTCATCCTAAGGTTATTCCATTTCACCAAAAAGAAAACACAACAAAGCAATGATAAACCAAGACCTGTTGAAAAAGCAATTTTATCTAATTTTGACTTTTTCGTTTTAATGAAAACAAAAAGAGCTGAACAAAACACAATTATCGGCACTATCAAATGAAGGGAGAATCCAAAAATAACAACTCCCAATATTGCAATTGGAGATACTGGTATTAAATAAACGGCAAAGTACAGAATCAATGAAATACCCAAACCGAAGAAAAAGTAGGCAATGGGCATCAAGCTATTGGGCATCGATTCTTTAGATGACAATGACAAAAGTGAAAGATAAAAACCTATCAAAATGGCTTTTACATAAAGCTCAAAATCTGCAAAAATTGGAATTGAGTAATTAAGCAGAAAGGCTGATAATGAGAACAGAACCAAAGTGTTCACGAAAAGTTTTTGCTCGATTTTCCAAAATTTATAAAAGGGTTTGTTGTTAAATATGACAACAATTAAATAAACGAGATTGGTTATGTATACTGATAAAAAGACAAAATCTTCGCCAGGCATTACAAAGACTTGCTTTCTGTAAAAGTGGGTAAACAATAAAATTAAAAATTCGACGAGGATTAAGCCAAGTCCAACCAAATACAATTTTCGTTGATTGGTCAGGGTAGATTGGGACATGCGCAATTGGTTTTCGGGTTTTAGGGTTTTCGGGTTGGGTTTATTGGATAACGGCAGGAATGGCGATTTAATTTTTCAGAATGAAAAATAAACACTTTTTAAAATCGCTTAACAAAATTTGGGAGAAAAGATCGCTGTGAAATGATCTGCTGAATGCTCTATGATTTTATTCACATTGCTTTAATTTGGTCTTATCACCAAATTCGCGAGAGGTGGTTTTTCGCCCGTTTCCCCTTTTGGTGATGACACCAAAAGTAAGCAGTGATAACACCAAAAGATAGCGGTGATAAACACCAAAAGTAAGCGGTGATATCAACAGTAGACAGCTATGATAAGAATAAAAAGCCTTATCACCACCGATTGACTGAGATTACTGAGATTACTGAGATTACTGAGATGGTAAATATTTCACAATGACAATCCAATTCCCATTGCAAAATGGTGTGCTCTTGCAGCGTGA
>CALBCY010000287.1 GCA_937927195.1 uncultured Chitinophagales bacterium | reverse complement strand
GGATGTCTTGAGTTATCGCTAGAAGGGTAAGTTCTGAAAGCATGCTCGGCCATGTCACAAATCCCGTAAACGACTCCGTCGTGTTGCAAGCTATTGTGTTCGTATAATAATCTGGCTCCAACGGCTCCAACCTCATCTCTTTGCATGTGTTCCATCATTGAAGAAAGCCAATCTTTCTCAACAATTTCAGTATCGTTGTTCAAAAACAATAAGTATTTACCATTGGCTTTTTTTGCAGCCCAGTTATTTATTTTAGAATAATTAAACGGAACATTGTATTCAAAATATTGGACATTGCTGTTGTCTTCTTTAACACTGTCTAAATAATTGAAAGTGATTTCTTCTTTGCTATTGTTACTAATCAACAATAATTCATAATTCGCATAACTTGTTTTGCTTAAAAGGCTATTGACACAAACCTTCAACAAGTCTATTTGATCTTTGAATGGAATGATGATGCTGACCAAAGGTTTTTCCTTCATCAGAAATTTTGTTCTGTAAGTATTTTCCTTTGCCCCTTCAATCAATTCAACTTCAAGATTACGTCTTTTAAAATGATCTAAGATTGCCATTTCATTATAATACTTCTTTTCTATAAGAAGGTTATGATTTTGTTGTGTTTTCCAATTCCTTTTGCTGTATAAAATCTTTGGCAAATGGTAGAATGTAGTTTTGGACTCTTGCAACCTCAATATTAGGTCGAATAATATTCCATTTTTGTATTCAAAATTCAATCCGCCTGCTTTCTCCAATAAGTTTTTCTTTATGAAGAAAGCATTTTTCAAAAAGTTACTTGAGTATAGTAAATCCAGGCTAAAGTCTGTCTTGAAATGTGGTAAAATTCTTTCACCATTTAATCCAACATAATCCTCATCTGTATATACAAATTCACAATTTTCATTTTCCTGAAAAAACTCAGCAATTTCACAAAAGGCATTTGAAGGATATTCGTCATTTATGTTGACAAAACCTATTACAGACCCTTTTGCTGCATTTATTTCTTTAGCATACTCTGACTCTCCTTGCTCAAAAAATCTCATTCCATATTGAACGGAAATCTGCACGTTTTGATAATTAGCAACTTTGGCGGTTGCCATTTCAATTTCTTCTTTATAGAAAGACGGAGCCATTAAAATTAGTTCCCAATTATTGTAAGTTTGCCCTTTTACAGATTCTAAGGTTTCCATAAAAGAGTCAACATGGAAATCTTCGGTAACAATTCCGAAAATGCTTATCATAGGGCCATCAACAATCATCTTTTTCTGATTATTATTTGCCAATAGTTTGGCCAAATAAATATCATATTGCGAATCCATTGGGAGATTATAAAGTGCCTGATATTGATTGTGCGGAGTCGGTTGGAAATCTCCAATTAGATAAGATTTATATCCCCTTTTATCAATAATTTCAACTTCAATTGAAGAGCCTGGAGCTGTTGAATTAAAAGTCTTGTCGATTCCATTAAAGAAAAAGCCAGTGTCAACCATTTCTTCAAACTGGTCAAAAGAGGCAAGGAGATCTTTCCTTGGATAGGAATAAAATGCTTCGCCAATAAACTGCCCCTTTATAAACAGTTTAATTTTTTCTATTCCATAGGGAGAGTATGCCCAACCCCAAATGGCAATTTTATCATGGACTCTATTGGCAGTATCTAAAGAAGCGATAATTGGCGACTTTGGTTGTTCATAGACAAAAGAGTTTTCTTTGTCTTTAGCTACAAACCATTCCCAAATTTTTTCGAGTGCGTATCCACCATCGACTTTATCGATGATGAGGCCTTTGTCATATTTTTTTACTCTTTCCGCAGGTGCGCCCATATCGAAAACAGCTAGCGGCAATTCCATTTCCATGATTTCCTGAGAAGTATATGAAAAAGTTTCAGGCCAAACAGAAGGAATAAAAAAGATATCGATTTGATATTTTTCTACAATGCTTACGAGCTCTTCTCTCTTATAAGGACCAGTATAATGGAAATTTTTGTAAGGTCTGGCCAATCTAGGATCTCCCACCGAACCAACGACGACGACATTTGTATTGATGATTTCAGATCCAAACATTTTATCCAACATATCTTTTAAGATATCGCTGCCTTTGGTTCTACTGATGCCACCTAAAAGACCAATGGTAAATTGTTTTTCCTTTTTTTCTATTTTAGGTTTTTCTAATTTTTTAATGGTGTGAGGAATGACCGTTACTTTCTCTTTTACTGTTGGGTAAGCCCTTAACAAAAGGTCGGCGGAAGCATTAGAGAAACAAAGAATCTCCTCTCCTAGCTCTAGAAGCTTGCCCCATTCTTCTCTCCATTCCAAAATATCTGTACTTTGAATTGGGACGTAATTGACATACTTCAAACAGTTTTGGCACTCGTACATATTGTCGGGCACTCCGCAAAAATCAAACTTTTTATTCAGCAAATTGTAGCTTGGGCAAATAGCATAGTAGTCATGGGTTGGTATGACAAGTTTACATTTGAAAAGCTCCTTTAACTCAATCACCCATTTCACTAATTTTATTGGATTGGCATAACTGACTAAGTTGTTGACAAAAATTTCATCCAAAGGATAGAATTTGCTGAAAAGGTTTTGAATTTCTGTCGTTTCTCTTATTTCAAAACCTACCTGATGTTTCTCACTATAAAATTCGATGAATAAATTTGGATGATCCGCTTGATGTTGAAGTACAATTACAGTATTGCCCTTGTCTACTTCCTTTTCGATGTATTCGTTTCTATATATATTGGTTCCACCTCCAATGTTGTGATCGATTACAAATATTTTTTTCCCAGTTTGATTTTTCATTGCCAATAAGAAAATGGCAAAATCTCTAATCTTTTTACTGGGATCCTTCGCACAATATTCCCCTACTAATTCTGAATAATTTGGATGTTTTTCAGAAAGCTTTTTAGAGTTTCTAAGGTTTAGCGTTTCTTTTTCTTTTTTATCAAAGGATCCTCCATGTTTATGGTAGACAAACAGATTGGATGCGATTGTATTTCGGTATCCTTTTTCGATTGCACGCATGCACCAATCGTTTTCTTCACCGTATCCTTTACCAAAAGTTTCAGCATCGAACATTCCGATCTTATCCGTCAGTTTTTTATTAAAAGCCATGCAAAAACCGATACCTGTTGGCAATTCTTCGTAATTATTTTTTGCTCTTACTTGTTGAAAAACAAGATCAACTTCATTGACGGACAACTGATCAATAATGGGATTGTCTTTTAAAAATTTGGGGAAGCTACAAATGGTTCCCGAGTTCGTGAATGGAGTAACACTGGCAATTTCCTTTGGGTTTTCAATAATTGGTCGAACCAGGCGTTCTAGCCAATTAGGTGGGACTTCTACATCGGTGTTAACCAGAACAAAATGATTTTCGATCAATTCGAAAGCCTTGTTGACACTTTTTACGAAGCCCAAGTTTTCTTCGTTTTCCAATAAGATAAAGTCTTTAAAATCTGCCTGTCTCTTTTTTAAATAGGGCAGGACTTTTTCATCGGGACTTTTATCGTTGACGACAATAAGTCTATAGGGCGTTTTTGTATTTTTTAAAATGCTATCAAATAATGGTTTAAGGTATTGAAATCCATTGTAAACCGGAACGATAAGATCTATTGGTTTGGAAAATTTCAGCTGCTCTTGTTCAACAATAGGTGAAGGCGAAAATTGGCTTAAAGCATCTGAAAGTAAAGGAAACACCATTGGTGCTTTTGTCAATTGAACCGTTTGTTCAAGCTTGGTTCCTTTCTGATTTTTGAAAACTATTTTAATCTCAGGTTTTGTTTCTCCATTCCAGATTTGTTCAAAAGAAAAACCTGAATATGCTGCTGCTTCACTTCCAATTGCAACAACAACATCTGGACGAGCGATTCCTATTTTGGCTTTGCCAAACAATTCATTTTTATAATAAATTTCAATAGATTCCAAGTCTGATCCAGAAGCAACAACCCATCCTTCAATTATAAGTTCACCAGTAGTTATATAGGCATTGTCAATAGAAACTGAAAAGTCCTTGTCAAATTTGAGCGGGGTAACATTGGACTTTTTGTGTTCAGTTCCCTTTTTGTTTAATTTATCATGAAAAAACCGCAATGGAGAGGTTAGGGTAAAACCGACCTTGTAAGACAGTGAATTCTTGATTGCTTCAATCTCCTTTTGAAGATTGTCAATGTGTTTTTGATGAAGATTTTCACTCATGTTGTTAATTTATTCCTTCAATTTTGGAATGGATTGGGTATTTCACATTTCGGGTTTGAAAACCAACAGTTTACTTAGGACAAAGATAAAGAGAGTACGAGGAATAATGGTAGCAATGGTTAACCAAAAATTGGAAATTGTCAAATAATTTCTTCCGAGAAAGAGCAAAAACAAGCCAAAACCCAGTCCAATAATATAAACGCCATAATATTGCAGCAATGCCTTAAAAGTTCTGTTTGCTCCGAAAGTATATTTGGAATTAAGCATATAGCTTATAAAAACAGCTATTAAATAGACACAGATGTAAGTTGGATACAATGGCCACTGTAAAACATCTAATGTTACATAATAAATACCAATACTGATAACCGCTAAGAAAATACCAATACCGCCGAATTTTGTTAATTGGGATATAAGTTTCATAAGTTATTTAGTCCAAGACGCTATTACTGAAACTCCAAAAGGGAGAGATAAACCGCTATTTATTAGCTTACTTTCACTGCTTAAAATTCCGTACATGATTTTAGAAACCAAGCCATTGTTACCTGAATAAGACAAATCTGATTTTACTTTTGATTCATCTGAGCCATCCATTTTAAACTTAATATTGGTTATTTTTCTAGCAATCCAAACTAAGGGGAACAAAAAGAAATTGAAATACCCTGAATAAATCATTTTTTTAGGAGATTCAAACAGATCTGTTAATTGTTTTCTTTTATATCTTCGAAAGTGGTGATTTATAATATCATGTGGGCTCCATAAAGACATAAAAGCTGGAACGGTTACAACCACCATACCACCAGGTTTGCAAACTCTTTGCATTTCCTTAACTCCTAATTGGTCGTCCTCAACATGTTCAATTACATCAAAAGCACAAACCAAATCAAAACTATTGTCTTCAAATTCCAGATCAAGAATAGAGCCATGCACAAGATTTATATGCGGCACTTTCTCCTTGGTAAATTCATAACAATCAGGATCGTATTCTACAGAAGTTATTTCTCCTAATTTTGCTAATAACTCTGAGGTAAAACCTGTGGCCACACCTACATTTAAGATACGGATGGGATTTTTCCCCTCTTCAATCTTCATTAGCTTTTTAACATAATTGATTAGAATCTTATTTCTAGCTCTAAAAAACCAATGTGCTCTTTCAGCAATGTAGTATTCGTTGTAATATTGTTTGTCCATAATAGACTAGCTATTTCCTTTTAATAAATTTTGATACAGCAATTTCATGTTTGTGTATAGAGAAGATGGTTTAAATAATTTTGATTGCATTTCAGAAGTAAAAGTGATATCAGTGGCATTACTTTGGAGCAATGAATATTGAAGATACAGCTTCTTGCCGACTGCTTTTTCAACCATCAATTTTATTTCATTTAAAGAAGAAGGTTTACCATCTATCAAATATTCAATATAAAAACCAGTTCTTCGATTTTTCATCAGATTCAGGCAAACACATTTTGCGATGTCATCGTCCAAAACATAATCTCTTAATGTTCTTTCTGCACCAAAAATATTAGAAACAGAATTATTGATTCCATTCTTAATCAATACCGAGATCAAGCCCATTCGGCCACTGACATTGCTATGAGAATAGACAGAACTTATTCGAAATGTAACGACACTCTTCAATATTTTTGATTGTCGTAAAATATTTTCTTGTGCATATTTCAACTCTCCGTAAGGTCTTTTCAAAGAAACCTTATCTGGAGAATTAACGAGTTTAAGCCCTTCATGAATACCTCCAGCTGAGCTCATTAGGTAAAAAAAAGATTTTTTTTTGTACTCAATTGAAAACTTCTCTATTTTTTTTACAGCATTTGTAAAATGTGTTAATTCAGCTTGTGCCTCCTCTTCTTTTGCACCAAATCCTGCTTTTCCAGCTGCCCAAACGATGTGCAATTCATCCGTTTCTAGCGCTTTTATTTTATCAAATATTTTATCCCAATTTTCGGCAAACTGATTCTGTTCATTTCCCCAATAATATTCAAGAACTGTATAATTGTTCTCTAATTCAGGGTTTAATTTTACCATGTAATTCCAGATGGCTTTCCCAATAAGACCACTGCCGAAATGCAAAACAGTTGCTTTACAATTTTCAATATTTAGATTATAAACCCGCATTGGTTTCTAATTTCTCAATGCTAGCTAAAGTCGCTGTATCACCCGTTCGATCTACAGCAAAATAAGTGGGTTTACCATTTAAATTCAAAGCCATATCAGAAAGGCTTTCCAAAACAAAAGCCGTTAATAAAATTGATAATCCACCGAAAAAGATGACGACCATAATCGTAGAAGCCCAACCTTTGCTTATGATGGTATCCATATTTAACAATACTGATCCTATTGCATAAATAGACAACAATATACTAACCACAAATGCAAAGACTCCTAGTAAAATTCCAATGCGAAAAATTTTAAGCTTTGAAGACATAATCATTCTCTTGCCATGTCGAACCAATCCCCAAACGGAATATCCACTCTCCTCTTCACCAGATTGATTTCTATCGTCATAAAGGTTAACCTCTTCCACAACGATTCTTCGTGTAAACCAGCCAAATGCGACATCCAAATAAGTTTCATGACGACAAATTGCAGCAGTGGCTCTAGCAATATCTCCTCTTACCACTCGAAAGCTGTTAAAATCTTTGATATTGGGATTGCCAACCAAAGAAGAAACGAATTTTTTAAAAGTTGCAGCGGCAAAATCTCTGATAACGGATTTATGAACTGCTTCATCGCTCAATGCATAAGCAATGTCAGCTTTTTCTGAAACGGCTTTTTTAAGAAGCCTTGGAATGTCTTTTGGTTTGTGTTGTAAATCTTCATCGAGTGTGACCACCCAGTCACCAGAAGAGTGCAAAATACCAGCAATTGTTGCTGGATGCTGGCCATAATTACGGGAAAGAGTAATCACTTTAACCCATGAATATTCATCGGAAAGTTTTGCAAGGACCTCCTCTGAATTATCAATGGCATCGTCGATGACAAAGATAGATTCTATTAATTCTAAATCTGAAGTATGAGTTTTGAGCATTGTCCTGACTTCGTCCAAAGCAGCTACTAGGCTCGGGAGGTACTTTGAGCCGTTGTAAACAGGAGTGACAGTAGATATGTATATCGAGGATTGCACTGATTAATTAGTAATTAAATACAGAATCTAAATTTTCGTTTATTAGTTTGTCAATATAATTAATATCTTCTTGACTAAAGAATGTTTTATATTCCCCTATAATTCCTTTGCGAGAATGGAAACTATTGGGATTGTCTTTTCCTTTTGTTGTTGCCCAAGGATTGTCTGCATTACCTGATTCATTTTGACGCATTTTCTGTAGGGTCGTATTTTCAATTGCGGCTTTAATGCTGTCATCACTCACGCCTGAACCTACATGATTCAGGATTTTTTTCATCGAATCAAATGGGTTCTTTTTCAGTTCATCGTAAGACATGTTCAAAACAATATCGGGGTTATTTTGACTATATTTTAGCCACTTGTTCATGAAATGAATCACTTTCAAAAGGCCGACATTCGGGTTATTAATTACTTCAGATTTCGGAAAAGTGCCATAACCACTTCTGTGGCGAATGTGATAAAATTGACTTACTAAGACATCTCGTGGATCTCTATAAAGAAAAATAATTTTACCATGATCATATTTTTTCCAATCGTCCTTTTGTATTTCATTATAATTCTGAACTTTTTCCTCCCATGAGGATCCTGCGTGAGTTGAAAGCATGTATGGGAAACTTGGTTCTTGTTCATTCAACAAAGAGACATCTACTAAGTCAAAGTTTTTTTTCGATTCGATTCGTACTGCTTCAATGATCATTTTCTGCAACCAAGTACGTCCAGATTTAGGATAACTGATGATAAAAGCATCAAAAGATTTTGTATTGCTATACTTTTTGAATCTATCCAAATAGAAAAAAACAAAAGAAGGCTTTTTGGCAAAAAGTTTTAGTTTGCTTTTAAGGTTGTGGAAATAGAAATCAAGTTTTGAACCAGCCATTAAGTTTTAATCATTTTCATTGCAAAAGCACTGTATGGCAATCTGCTGTAATTGGTGTATATTTTACCTTCTACTCTATCGAAGTGTTTCTCGGCCAATTTCAGATAATCTTTGGTATGTTTTACATTTTGACCACGATCTTTTGAGACCAACCACTTAGAAGCCGATGATTGATTATCATGGTAAGCAGTATCAAAGGTAACCAAATATCCGCCTGGTTTTAAGTATTTATAAGCAGATTTTAGTAAGAATTCGCCGTCATCATCTGACAAATGGTGTATGAGACCGTGAGCGTTCATTGCATCAAAATAGTCAAGCCACTCGGTTCGAATCACTTCACCTACCTTTTCATTGAAAAATTGGCCTCTATTGCCATATTTTTCATTGCAATAATCGATGTATCCTTTTTCGAAATCCACACCATAATATTCGATTTCCGACTTGATATTTTCCAACATAACACCTGATCCACAACCGATATCCAATACTTTTGAGCCATCAGAAAGGTCGAAATATTTGTTGAAATATTCTTTTCTGAAGGCATTTCCTCCAGTTATGTTATGGAATAAGTTGTAAACAAAAGGTAATTCTAATATTTTACGTATTCCGGTGTTTACGTGGGTCATGCTACTATACGTTTTTTAGATTTTGACAATTGAAATAGGTATAGGATACTTAATAAGGCTAAAATTATATAAGATACTTTCTGTAACCAATAAAAATAGATAAAAGGATATGGTTTGTACTCAACAATGAGTTCATTGTTCCCCGCTGGCATCAATACGGCCATTTGATTGATGTTTACCTTAATTAGGTCTGCAGTTTCTCCATTTATTTCAGCTTTCCAGTGTTTAGAAAAATATTCGTTTAGCACAAGTAAACCAGATTGGTCTTGGTTGGTGTTAATACTGAGTGTATTATTGAAATAATCTATTTCATTAACCTTATTGTTTGATTCTTCTTCCAAACTCAATTCACTGTTTTGTATTGTTTCCTTGTTAATGTAAGTAAATCGCGGAAGTTTTTTTTGCTTATTTAGTTTATTTCTAAATTGTTTCCAGTCTCCATCAAAGGCTACAATTTTATCAGAAAAGTAAGCTCTGGGAAATGCTTTTGAATGTTCATAAACCGAATGATTTTTATTCTTAACCAATAAGCTAAACTCCTGTTCTTTTGGTTGAGGTAAATCATTGGAGTAAAAGTGCCATTTCGCCCCCCAAAATAGCCTATAATTTAGAAACTTATCTGAATGCCATAACTCTTCATATTGATTAAATGGCAAAACGACCGTTGTTCCTTGAAGGGACCGGAAACCATTGTATAATCCTTTATTTGACCACTCTCCGTCCCTTATATGGGTATCTGAATACATGCACCTATAGGCATCAACATCTTTTACTTTTTTCTCTAATTGATCAAAAGTAGCGATGGCAGACAGATTGTGCTTATTTTCAAATCCTTTCTGCTTTTGTTTTCCATATCTTCCATTGGGTACTACAAAGCTAAACCCTATTAAAACCATTGTAATTCCTGTTATCCACAAACGATAATCGGGCTTTTTATTTAGTATAAAAAAAGAAATAGCACACATTGGTATTCCCACGAACATCCATAAGTTGTTTCTATTAAACAAACCCAATTGAACAAAAAACAACACAATTCCAAGGGCTAGGATACCATACCCAATCCATCGAATTGATTTATCTTCCCAATGGACTTTCACAAGATTAAGCACATAAGCAATCAGAACAGTAAACCCTATATTAGTAATAAACAAAAACCGAGTTGATTCCCTAATTTTGTTGAGTAAAGGGGTTTTGTAGTGAATCCAAAAAGTGGGCAATTCTTTTCCAAAGGCAATGATGATTGTAAAAATGGTAATCCCGAGAAAAGTTTTTATTATCCAATCAGTTTTTACTTTTTCAACAAATAGAAAATAAATACTTGCAAAAAAACTACCTATGGCGATTGGACCTGCAAATGGATGTCCAACTCCAATCTTTTTTGTGATGTATAGAATATAATCTCCAATTTGAGAGAACGCAACTTGAGATTTGTATGCTTCTAGTGGGATAGCTGAATTACCAGCAACAGCACCACCTGTAGTAAAGCGCATCATATCTGGAAAATCAATAAATAACTGAAGTAATCCAACTGAGTTAAAACCTATTATTAATAGGCCAGCTATTATAAGTTTTGGTAAAATAGATGAAACATTTTTTCTTTGGACGATCAATCCAATAAGAGCTATCACTCCTCCAAAAACTATTGCTAAAATTGCGGTTTGAGCTGGCTTTGCCAGAAAACCAAAACTTCCAATGGTTAACAGAATAACTCCTAAATAAGATTTTGGCTTTTTTATACAGGCTATGATACCGGCAAAAAACAATGGGGTC
>CALBCY010000286.1 GCA_937927195.1 uncultured Chitinophagales bacterium | reverse complement strand
CAATAATCAAAACCCAATACCGGCCGAAGGCCACAAAAAAAAACAAGGCAATTTAGTGGGTAATTTGTCTTTTTCTCTGGTGTTTTAAAAGGTCCCGTCTTTCAGATGGAGAGATGGGACTTTTTACAAAAAAGTTGAAGCGGAAGAATAAGTTGAAGCCGAAATAAATTACTGATTGACTGATTGATTATTGAGTCAGTTGGATTGGAAGATTAAGATTAAAAATTCTGATATTTTGAATTCAAAAGCCACAGGCAAACAGTTGTTCGAAAAAAAGCAAAAAGCTTTTACTCAAAAATACAATCCAATTGATCTCTATTATTTACTTAAGACTCTAAATAAAAATAGAAGTTGATTTAAATTGCAAAACAAATTCAAATCAACTTCTAATGGTACGTATTTATATTAAAATTTTCCGTTGTTGTTTTTCCACTTATCTCTCGCTGGAATTGCCTGAATGACATCCCAATGTTCTACAATCAGGCCGTTTTCTAACCTAAATAAATCGTAATAAGCAACATGATCTCCAGGTGCTTTTCCAAAATTTCCTTCACTAACTGCAAGAACAAAATTTCCTTCACCTAGGATCATATGGTTTTTTTTATAAATCATTACCATATTGTTCTCTGCAAAAGATTTCATAGCAGCACCAAATCCATCTAATCCATCTGCAACACTTGAGTTATGCTGATAATACTTTGTTGAATTAATATAATTTGCAACCTGATCTCCTTTTCCTTGTATTAATACAATGTCGATCATGTCTTTTACTACTTTCTTATTCTCCTGTGTTTTATCACGATCTATAATATCTGTTGCACCACCAAATTGGGTCCGACCACTTGGATTAGGTTTGGTTATTGGACTAAGGTTGTCCCAGTGTTCTACAATCTTTCCATCTTCAAACCTGAAGATATCAAAACCTGCCTTAGGCCCGAAAAAATCATATTTAGTATGTGAGAAGGCATAATTCCCGTCTTGAAAAGACCTTAACACATCTGCCTTGAATCCTCCTTCTGGTGGATGAGCTAGTACATCACCGAAACCCGCCAGGCCATCAGCAACATCTAAATTGTGCTGGATGTATTTATTTGGATTAACATATCCAATTGGTTCTTTACTACCGTTCTCTATACTTTCAACTAAAGCCACGGCTTTTTGTTTTTCTGATATTTGCATTTTATGTTCTTTTTGATTTTTTTTAATTGCTTCAATCTTAGACCTACAGCTTCCAAAAAAAAGTAGAATCGCCGTTGATAAGAAAATTATTTTATTAAATTTCACTTGTAGATTTATGAATTTAAAAAACTGAATTTATTAAGTCATTAATCATTAAATGCCTCAGCTTCTGCTGCTGCAACGATTGACTCTGCAATGGCATAATCTGCTTCCTTAATTGCAGCGTCAACTAAAGCAATGGCAGACAAGGCGTATTCTTCAGCATGTTTAGCTCTGCGAACAGCTCTCTTTGCATTACGTTCTGCATTAAATTCTTCAAGACTTGATTTCACTTCTTCTTTTTTGATTTTAGCTTTTTCCTGCATTTCTGTTAATGAAGCTTGTGCTTCAGTTTTTTTTTCCTGCATTTTCACCTTGGCTTCATCAAGAGAGGCTTTCGCATTTTCTTTTACTTCCTCCACTTTTGCTTTCGCCCCATCCAATTGTTGGTAGAAGTGATCCTTTAATTCGTTCAAATTTCTTGTCATCACATGTTTATTTTTGATTACATAATATGACAAAACTATAAAATTGATTTTGTTTGAGGCTTGAACTAATTCAACTAAAGAGTTTTTTTTTAATTAGATTCTCTAGGATTTTTTTTAAAACTATGGCTTGAATTAGACTCATTGATTAGCTTGATTCATTCTTCTTTTGAGTTTACTAAACCATTCTGGGCTCAAACCTAAGAAGTGCGCCATGTTTTTTGAAGAAATTCTACTGACCATAGAAGGAAACTTTTCTGATAAATAACAATAATATTGTTCAGGTGTACTTATCAATCTTTGGACTCTTGCTTCTTGTACAATAACACGACCCAAGGTGATTCCTTCAATATAGAATTTATTGAACCGAGGATATTTCAATATCCATAAATCAAAGCTTTGCTTACTAAATCGAATTACACATGTTTTTTCCAATGCAGTGATTTCATATTTGGTTGGTTCGTTTAAATAATAGCTGTCGGGTGCTGCTGCCATGCTGAATAGGTCATCAAAATGAAACCAAATAGCCTTTCGCTCCCCCTCGTTTGTAAATGAGTAGACTGCCAAACTACCTGAAACTATAAAGTATACATACTTTTGTTTACTGCCGACATTAACTAAAATTTCGTTCTTTTTCAAAGTAATGACATTGGATTGCATTTGCATTTCTTCCCAAAGCTCAGTGCTTAGAAATTGTATTTTACCTTCTAAATTACCTTTTAATACATCGTATATATTTGTTGCCATAAGCTTCTAAACTTGTATCCCAAATTTGAAAACAGTTAAAATGTAAGTTTCAATATAAAGTTGTTACCAATATGGTCTAATTCCTAAATAGTTTGAAAAGACATACTATATTTTTTTTCATTACCAACTCCTTACAGATAATCAAACATTTTGTTCCAATTACTATGATACGCATTGAATCTCAGTTAGTTCCCTGTTTCTAATAGTAATAATTTTGATTCCTATTGTTAGTTTTAAGATCTTATAAATTGCAAACAAGACACTTAATGCACTTTATATTTAGTCTTGTTTTCACCTTTGTTTGAAATCACTGTTAGATGAAATGAATATCAAGGTTTTCTAACATTGAGTTCAGAATCCCAATAAGCGGTCATTGTAACAATCTTTCCTTCATCGTTGAATTCGAACATATCGATTACATCTATTTCCATATTTCCTGATGGTAAATCAACACCAGTTACATTTTTCTCCTTGTTCATACCTTCGATTACAACGGTCATTGCAAAAGCAACACAGTTTCCTGAAACTACTGTTGGGCTTTTCTGAACCAACTGTGTACCTTTTTTTGCAGCACCTTTGTAATAGGTCCTTATAGCACCTTTACCAATTTTCCCAGGGGATCCGTAGGGATCATGGACAGTTGCATTTTCTGCAAAAAGAGCAGCTATACCCTCTGGGTTAGCAGAGTTAAAGCATTCAAAATATGTCTTTACCGTTTTTATCATCTCTTGTTTATTCATTATAATAGTTTTATTAAAAAACTAAAAGTAATTTATACATCGAATAATTCTCTTGAATTAATTCAATGTCCTAGATAATTTTTAAGCATAAATTCGTCTTACAATATTTTTTAGATACTCAACTAAAATAAACATGCGAATAATATTTAAAGAAAAAACAAATTCAATGACTTCAAGTCTTAAGATCCAATTAGCAATGATGACAATAATTGTATTTGTTTTATCAATCTCAAATTGCTATGCACAATCAGCTAAAATTCAAGCGACAAATTTGGCCAACGAATCTGTTAAAGGTTATGAAGGCAATATAGCAGTCTGTACAATCATGGTTATTGAGCCAGAGCATGAAGAGGCAGCTGATAGTGTCTGGAATAGACATGAGAAATGGTTGCAAGAAACACATGGCCCTTGGGGTATGTTGTCTTACACTGTTGCGAAAAACTCAGAGTTTAAAAACCCACTGAACCCAGCTAGCACCGAAAAAACTGGCCGTATCATCTATGTAATTCATGAGGTTTATAGACATTTAGATGGACTTAGTAAACATTATTCAGAATCAGATAAGGGCGGTTACGTCAAAGACTTTCTTAAAATTGCGACTGCAGATGGCACAACTGTAACAGTGCTTCAAGGATCACCGATAATTCACTCTTTGCTCCCAAAAGATTGCGATTTCCCAGTAAACATCGCAAAAAGCAATAAAGGAGTAGAAAAGTTTTTTGATAAGAAATAACCAATTCTTCTTTCTATGCTAGCAGAAAAAATTGCTCTAATCAAGATTTTTTTGGTGTTCATGAATGCTCTTTGGCTGCTTCATACTCATACCAATTTTAAAGAAAGAAAGAAAGAAAGAAAGAAAGAAAGAAAGAAAGAAAGAAAGAAAGAAAGAAAGAAATGGCTTGCGCAACCAACATGATCTGTCCCTATGGATCAAAATATGATAATGACAAAAGATCATTACTTAACTAAATAGCCTTTTAAACTGCAGAAAAGTAATTTTTAACAAATAGTATTTCTCTAAAATTCCAAAGCTGCCTTTCAATGCATTGTCAAACATTCATTATTCAAACCCTCGAACATAACCGAAATGAACAAGGTACAAAATTTAATATTAAGTGGACTTACATTAGTAATGTCTGGAATTGTTATGCTCATCTCCGATAGTATTGGAATTGGGCTTGCAAAATTCTTAGTTCCATTTCTATTCATTACCAGTGGTGTTTTTGCGATTCTTTTTGCCAAAGCCAATCTAGAAACAAAAATACCATTTCAGTATAATGTATTTCAAGGTACAGTACTTATTCTTTTTGGATTAATTATTGGCATTGCAACTAAAAGTCTTGATATCTTTTTAAGTTGTTCAACTTATTTCATCATGTTCATTGGCTTATTCGACATATTTTATGGATTTGCCTTACTGAACTCAGGTTTTAACTGGACATGGAAAAAACTACTTTTCAAAACTATTGCAGGTTTTTTGGGATTACTAGGTAGTGTAGCAATCTTGGCAACATCTATTACCGACCAATATTCCGGTCTAATGATAACAGGAATAGTGACAATCCTAATGGGTATAGAAACAATTGTATTCGCTACAAAAATTAAAACTGCTACAATTTGATGAATTTAGAAAGCAATTAAAGAACGAACTGCCAATCACTAAATAGCTATTCCGAAAATATTCCTACAAAAGTTTTAAGCCAAGGAAAATTATTGATTCAATTGCTTCGTAAAGTTATGATTAAAAACTCTGACATTTTAAACTTCAAATGCCAAAGGCCAATAGCCTCCCCAAAAAACTTACTCTGAATACTCGAAGTACAAAACATCGCTTTGCTTTAAATCTGAATTCAACACAAATCTTTGCTTGCGATGCCCATCATCAACGATTACTGCAGCTGTATTGGGGGGAACATCTCCAAGATTGTGGGCATACAAAATAATGAAATTCTTATCTGAATCCTCATCAAGCATTACATCTATAATGTGCTTCTCTTTTTCAAGTGAAAATTCTTCCAGAATCCATTTACCATTGTAATTTATTGAGACTATATCTCCATCATTTTTCTTGTGATCGTAAATTTCAATATTAAAGATTTTAGATTTCACTTTCACCGTTTTACCATCTCTCACCTTCCTGTCTTTCAGCTTCTTGATGGTTTTATCCTTTCGCAAAACTAGTTCAGTTTTAGCTTTGGCGGATGGGAAATTAACATCGAAAGAAAAACTTTCTTCTTCCTTGGGATTTAGCTTTCTGAATTTTATCTGTCCAGGACTGCAACGCCCTCCAGATAAATGACCAACTCCTTCCCATCTTCCTTCTAAATAATAATCGCCATCAACGATGTAAAAATCCAATTGCGACTCTTTCAAACAGGTTTCTAAATTTCTGATGACTCGGTGCGTATTCAAATAGTCTGTTACCCTAAAGTCTTCATAATCCATAGTCTTGCCATCAAAGGATCCCTTAAAGTCCTTTTCATAATACAAGCGCCCCATATTGTCTTCAAATCTCGCATTGCAAACAACTCTTCCAGTAATCCTATTTCCATTCTGCTTAATTTCAGCATGAGCGATTCCATTGTTTCTATTTTCAAAAATAGGCATCCCAGCAAATGGAATTTGTGTAACGGTTATCTCCCATGTTCCTGTCAAATCAATATCTGTTGCTCTGATTTTTTGTAAATCATCCTTCTTTTTTTCAGGAAAGTCAACCGTAATTTTTTGTCCATTTAATCCTAAAAAAGAAATAAATAAAAACACAAAACTACAAGCCCAGCCGAAATAGAAATGCCTGACAGTTCCATTGGAACCATCAGGCATTCTTTGTTTTAATACCGTAAAATTTATCAACATAAAATATTTCAATTTCATTAAAAGGATTTTGTACGAACCATTGGCTCAGTTTAAAATCCAAATGTTAAGTAGAACTTTATTGATCGATTGGAAAGGTTCAAATCTGAATTATTCGCATCATCCAAAAAGTAATCCTGATTGTTCACATTGTTTAAGCCCTGAGAATACAAAACACCTAGCGCAAAACCACCTTCTTTAAAATCGATACTTCCTCCTATATTGTATCCAAAATCCAAGCGATCATAAGGATATTTTTCACCATTCATTTCAGGAGAATCAGACAATACATTGATCGTATTTTTTGCTCCACCAACTTCTTCTTTTTGAGTAGCATTCACCATGTATCCAACATATGGGCCAACATTAAAAGTTAGGTGCCCGATCGGATTGATACCAAACATCAGATTGGCATTCGTGTAAGAATTATGATTGGTCAATTTGCGAAGCTCTTCTGCACCAGCTGGTTCAACTACTTCGAACGATTGTCTTTTGAAAGTTAGCTCTGGCTGAATGTAAAATTTACGTGTCGCATTCAATCTGTAGAACAAACCTGCTTCAAATCCTGATTTACGATTGTAAGCAAACTCGCTTTGATCCACATGCGCATAAGATTTTCCCATCGCTATTTTCCAACCAAATCTGTGCTTTCTTATGTCTCTCTTTCTACCAAATCTTGGTATTTGCTCATTGACTGAATTACTACTAAGCGTCTTATTGAGCATCTTTTTTTCTTTGGTCTTTTGCTCAATTTCAGTAGCCTTCATCACTGGCTCAATATTGCCTTTCAATCCATCTAAGTCTTTGTATACTTCCCAAACTATACTTTTCCCTTTACCTGATTCAACATTTTTACCAATATCCCCATTTAAAGATTTTGGACGTATTTCAGAACCATCTTCCTTTTTAAAAAGAATATCCACCTGATAAAGCCTGTCTTTTTTTCCAAAAAGATCATAGGTTATGATAAGTTTTTCGTCTGAACTTGCCACATCAATATTTCTGATGTCTTGTGATAGAAGTGGAAGGGTAAAAATCAAGGCAAGTAATAAAGTAATAATTTTTTGCATGATGATTTATTTGCTTAAAAAAGATTTTATCTAATCGTCGATCGAATGCCATCGATCTGTTCTGTCCTGCATATTAAAGACTGATAAAAATCCAAATGGTTTCAATTGACTGCATTTTATATTAAATAAAAAGGCATAAACAGCCACAATTTGTTGATGCGCCCCTTAAATCATCGATAGAAAAGCTAAATAATCTTGTGTCCTTGGCTCCCAAACCCTTTTGTGGTTGGCACAATTACTAAATTATGCGCTGCGAAAACTGTAAAATTTGCCCTTAGAACCATCTGCCCGCTCATTTGTTATAATTACGGTCTGAATTTTCATAAATTTGGTGGGCAAAACAACAAATCATTGACAAAGAAGAAGAATTCAAAAAATGCAATTTCGGAATTCGAAATTGAGAACATAGAAGTATACGGCACCAGGGTTCACAACCTGAAAGACATCGATGTTTTTATTCCTAGAAATAAATTTGTGGTCATCACAGGAGTGAGTGGAAGTGGAAAATCTTCTCTGGCTTTTGATACAATTTATGCAGAGGGGCAGCGGCGTTATATGGAAAGCTTTTCAGCTTATGCCCGTCAATTTGTCGGAGGCTTTGAAAGGCCGGATGTCGATAAAATAAATGGATTGAGTCCGGTTATTTCAATCGAACAAAAGACAACCAGCAGGAATCCACGATCCACCGTTGGGACGGTTACTGAAATTTACGACTTTTATCGATTGCTCTTTGCGAGAATTGGAGAAGCCTATTCTTACAATACTGGCAAAAGAATGATCCAGTTTTCAGAAGAGCAGATCAAAAAGTACATTTTCGATAATTTTACAAATAAAAAGATTGTCATCCTTGCTCCAGTTGTAAAGGGACGTAAAGGGCATTATCGTGAATTGTTCCAGCAAATTAGAAAGCAAGGCTATCTGAAAGTTAGGATCGATGGCGAAATAAAAGAAGTGGTTCCTAAAATGCAAGTGGATCGTTACAAGATTCACGATATAGAAATTGTTATTGATCGATTGGCAGTAAAAGATGATGCCCACATTAGATTGGCTGCCTCGATGGATGCCGCCTTAAAAGCAGGAAATGGCCTATTGATGGTAATGGAACACAATTCTGATCAGGTTATGACTTTTTCCAAAAACCTGATGGATGCCGAAACTGGCCTCTCCTATGATTTACCTTCACCAAATACATTCTCTTTCAACTCTCCTTACGGATATTGTCCAGCTTGTAGAGGATTGGGTTTCATCTTGAAAGTAGATCCCGCCTTGATCATTCCTGATCCCAATTTAAGCATCAATAAGAAAGGTTTGGCTCCTTTGGGAGATGTCAAGGAAACTTACTCTTTCAAAAAAATACAGGCACTTGCCAAGAAATACAAATTCAAACTAAGCACTCCAATCAAAGACATTCCTAAAAAAGCCTTAAACGTTTTGCTTTATGGAACAGAAATCGAGGGGGAAGTTGTGGAAGTAAAATTCGGAACCAAACAATGGTACGACCTCGAATTTGAAGGCTTGAGCAATACGCTAAGAAGAGCCTATGCCGAAAGCGGTAGCGAATCTCTGCGCAGATGGGGAGAATCTTACATGACCCAAACTCCCTGCCCTACTTGCGAAGGTGCTCGACTAAAAGTTGAATCTTTACATTTCAAATTAGACGGTAAAAACATTTCAGAAGTGGCCCAAATGGACATCAATGAAATGTATGACTGGACAGTCAAGCTGAATAAAAAACTGGATAAAAGACAGTTACAAATTGCAACAGAATTACTGAAAGAAATTAGAACCAGAATAAAATTCCTATTGGATGTCGGGCTCGATTATTTAGCCCTTGACCGTCCAGCAAAAACCCTGTCTGGTGGAGAATCTCAAAGAATCAGGCTGGCCACACAAATAGGTTCTCAATTGGTGGGCATTACTTATATTCTTGATGAGCCAAGTATTGGATTGCATCAAAGAGACAATCACCGTTTGATAGAATCTCTAAGGGAACTATGCGATGTGGGAAATACTGTATTGGTGGTTGAACACGATAAAGACATAATGTTGGCTTCTGATTACATCATTGACATTGGCCCTGGTGCCGGAGAAATGGGTGGTAAAATTGTAGGAGAAGCTCCGCCTAAGGATTTCTTAAAACTAAAAACAAACACTGCTAGTTTCTTAAGAGACAAAGAGCTGATTGCCGTTCCTAAAGAACGTAGAAAGGGAAATGGTGATAAAATAAAATTAAAAAATTGTGAAGGCAACAACCTGAAAAAAGTATCTGTTGAATTCCCCCTGGGAACTTTCATTTGTGTAACTGGAGTTTCTGGAAGTGGCAAATCGACCCTAATAAATGAAACGCTCTACCCAGTGTTGAAGCATCATGTTTACAACAAGAAAAAACAAATTTCACATGCAAAAACAAAACCATTAAAGTATGGTAAAATTGAAGGCCTTGATTTGATCGACAAAGTTATCGAAATCGATCAATCTCCAATTGGAAGAACGCCTCGTTCTAATCCGGCTACTTATATTGGTGTGTTTACTGAAATAAGAAACATTTATTCTTTGTTGCCTGAATCAAAAATCAGAGGTTACAAAACAGGACGTTTTTCATTCAATGTGAAAGGCGGAAGATGCGAAACCTGCAAAGGTGGTGGAATGCGCGTAATTGAAATGAACTTCCTACCGGACGTATTTGTGGAATGTGAAACTTGCCAAGGCCGCCGTTACAACAGAGAGACATTGGAAATCAGATACAAGGGAAAATCGATCAGCGATGTATTGAATATGACTGTAAATGATGCAGTGGACTTTTTTGAAGCCATTCCAAAAATCAAACGAAAAGTAAAAACACTGCAAGACGTTGGTCTTGGATACATCACTCTTGGACAATCAGCTGTAACGCTTTCGGGTGGAGAAGCTCAAAGGGTAAAATTATCCTCTGAACTAAGTAAAATAGCCACAGGAAAAACCATTTACATTTTAGACGAACCAACAACTGGCCTCCACTTCTCGGATGTAAAAATGCTGTTGGCTGTACTTCAACAATTGGTCGACAAAGGAAATACCATCATTGTTATTGAACACAACCTAGACGTGATCAAAGTAGCAGATTACATCATTGACATTGGCCCGGAAGGCGGCAAAGGTGGTGGAACTGTCGTTGCTTATGGAACGCCAGAAAAGGTAGCTAAGAATAAGAAAAGTCATACAGGAAGATTTTTGAAGAAAGAACTGGAGTGAAATTGGTACGCGGCGACACTGCGTGCGCCTTTTGCTTTTGGTACGGTGCCTGCAGCACCTGTTGGTACTTTCGGCTTTCGGCCATCAATCTTGGTACGGCTTCATTGGTCTTCGACCAATTTTGACTGTTGGTAATCTTTGCACCATCCCATGGTAGCCTTAACTGGTTGCCTTAATACACAGCCCACCTCTATAGATGGTTGAATCAAACTTCTACTTCTACTTCTACTTACACTTCAATTTTTTATCATAGCCTTCATTTATTTTAAATTAAAAAAAATCATATACCACGGAACTTTCTGATGGTTAATATCCGTTAAATAGATTAATAAAGTTGATTAAAATTCAACCTTTGTATTTATGATGAGACAAAAAAATTCCAGAGCAATAC
>CALBCY010000285.1 GCA_937927195.1 uncultured Chitinophagales bacterium | reverse complement strand
GGCTTTGAAATGTCCAAGCAATGGGCAAAAAGAGGCTATCGAATTTTATGGGTTTCTCTTTTGGAAGAAGAACTGCAAAGCGCAAAAAAACAAATGGAATCTGAGTTCAATGGAATTCAGATCGAGTATTTACAAAAAGATTTGTCTCTTGAAAACGCTCCTGAAGAAATTCTTAACTGGTCGAAAAGTAAAGGTCAAATAGATGTCTTGATCAACAATGCGGGCTTTGGAAATTATGGGTACTTGCAAGACATTCCTTTAGATAAAGAGATAAAAATGATCCAACTCAATGTAATGAGCCTTTATAAAATGACCCGTCTTTTCTTGGATGAAATGCTAAAAAAAAACAAAGGTTCGATCATAAACATCAGCTCTAATTCAGCTTTTCAGCCTGTCGCAAGAATGAGCACCTATGCTTCCACCAAATCTTTTGTTTACCAGTTTTCTCAAGGTTTACAAGAAGAACTGAAATTGCAAAAATCACCAGTAAAAGTATTCACAGTTTGCCCTGCTGCAATCAAAGACACGCCCTTTAAAAAAGGAATGGAGAACGTTAAGACATTTGACGGTTTAGCTACAACAACAGCTCTTGAAGTTGCTCAAAATGTTTGGGATGGATTTGAGAAAGGACAAACTTTTATCGTCTGTGGTCGAAAGATGAGAATGCTTTATAAGATTAGAAATTTCATTCCCAATCCAGTACAGCAATACTTGGTCCGCAGAGAAACAGAAAAAAGTAAATAGTTTTAAGCAGATAGACTTTTGGACTAGACATATAGTGGCTTTCCTTAAGAGGTATATAAATCAACCACGATTTTGGTCATAAGGCCAAAATAAAGCTATTTTTGATTTTTGGAAATTGTCGAATAAGCAGGTTCTATGTGTCCTATGTGTCCTATGTGGTTCGAAACAAAAGACCACCAGCAAAAGACCACCAGCAAACTTTTTGATTTTTGGAAATTGTCAAATAGACAAGTTCTATGTGCCCTATGTGTCCTATGTGGTTCAAAACCACAAACCACCTTTGCTAAAATCTTTTCTTCTTACCTCTAAATCGTCCTTTTCCTCCTTTTCGATCTTCCTTTTTCTTTTCAAAGGGTTCTTTGTGAAACTGTTTTTTCTGTTCTCCCAAAATGGTCTCAACCAAATCTGGCCTTCCCATCTTTTCAAGCTTGGTTTTGATTCTTGATCGATTTTCTCGCTTGTACCAGAAAAAGAATTGATGCTGATTTTTCTTATCATCCTTTGTCAATGCGGTATAAACTGGTTTCATCGTATATGGATGAATTCCTGTATGATAGATGATCGTCGCCACTGTCATTGGTGTTGGCGTGAAATCTTGAACCTGCTCTAGCTGGAAACCCAAATCTTTGGTATCTGCAGCCAGGTTGGCCATGTCTTCCTCCTCGCAGCCTGGGTGACTGGAAATAAAATAAGGAATCAAGGGTTGTTTCAGATTGTTCTTTTTATTAATGTCGTCGTATTTCTTTTTGAATTCCCTGAAATGCTTAAAAGCTGGTTTACGCATCACCTTTAAGGTAGCTTCCGATGTATGCTCTGGTGCTACTTTCAATCTTCCACTTACATGGTGGCAAACGACCTGCTCCATGTACTCGTCCAAACTGCCATCGTGATTTTTGTTGTATCCTTCAGTCAGCAAATCATAACGGATGCCACTGCTCACAAAGGCTTTCTTAACCTTCGGATTGGCATCGACCTTTTTGTAAAGTTCAGTCATTGGCTTGTGACTGGTGTCTAAGTTGCTACAAATAACAGGGTGAATACAAGATGGACTGACACAGCGATCGCAAATCGACTGAACCTTGCCTTTCATTTTATACATATTCGCAGAAGGGCCGCCCAAATCACTGATGTAGCCCTTGAAATCTGGCATTTCAGTAATTTTATCCACCTCTTTCATAATGGACTTTTCAGAACGGCTGGCAATGAATTTTCCCTGATGGGCTGAAATGGTACAAAAACTGCAACCACCGAAACAACCTCTGTGCATATTGACAGAAAAGCGAATCATTTCATAAGCAGGAATTGCCCCACGCTTATCATACTTGGGATGCGGCATTCTCGTATAAGGTAAATCAAAGGAGGTGTCAATCTCTTCCTCGGTCATAGGAGGGTAGGGCGGATTAACCACCAAAAAACGACCTTTCACTTTCTGTATCAATCGAACAGCTTGAACTTTATTGGATTCCTGTTCAATGTGTTTGAAATTTGCAGCAAACAATTTTTTATTTCTGAGGCAAGTTTCATGGGAAGCCAAATAAAACGATTCACGATCATATTCTGGAATGGCTTCTTCAGTTTTTGAAATATAGGCCGTTTGTTTTACATCCTGAATTTCATTGATCTTCTCACCTGCCAACATTCTTTTAATAATGGCCCTCAATGGCATTTCACCCATTCCATAAACCAGTATATCGGCCTCGCTGTCCTCCAAAATGGTAGGGAACAGTTTGTCGGCCCAATAATCATAATGAGAGACCCTTCTCAATGAAGCTTCAATTCCACCAATTATAACGGGAACATCGGGGTACAATTCTTTCAATATTTTTGAATAGGTAGCTACCGCATAATCTGGTCGGAAGCCAGAAACATCTCCAGGCGTGTAGGCATCTGTAGAACGTCTTCTTTTATTGGCCGTGTAATGGTTGACCATGGAATCCATGCAACCTGAAGTAACTCCAAAGAAAAGCTTGGGTTTGCCCATTTTCTTGAAATCCCTCAAATCGTCTTTCCAATTGGGTTGTGGAACGATGGCAACGCGCAATCCCTCGCTCTCAATGATTCTTCCGATTACCGCAGAACCAAAAGCAGGATGATCGACGTAAGCATCGCCGGATATGATTACCACATCCAATTCTGACCAACCTCGTTTTTCTACTTCCTTCCAGGTAATTGGCAACCAATTTGAATTGTCCTTCTTCGCTTCCATTATATAAAGATAAAATAAATTATGTGAGGTTATTTGTTTTAATTCGAGATGTTAACATTGTTTTTGCTCAATAGTATAAGAGATTTTACTTGGAAAAGTTCCCCAAAACATAAGGTTTGGCAAATTGATTGATTTTACAAATTGCCAAAAACGATGGAATAATGATTAGAACAATGAATAGAACAATGAATAGAACAATGGCTTCGAACTGATGTCCACTATAAGGGAGCGGGATAAAATGAAGGCTGAGCCCGAATTTTAGTTCAACTGACCTTCTATAAAAAGGAAAACCTCAAGCAGCAAAGCTGCTTGAGGTTTCAGCGGAGAAAGAGGGATTCGAACCCCCGGTACCTTACGGTACAATGGTTTTCAAGACCATCGCATTCGACCACTCTGCCATTTCTCCGCCGCAAAAGTAAGACACTTTTTAAAAGAAAAAACACTCTTTCAATATTTTTTTTAAAAAATTCAAAATTTTTTGATTTTTACCCCGATTAAGCCCGCTATAGCTGGATATTCTATGTAATATTTTTTTTTGCAATAGGAAGCTTATTGCATCGCAGAATTGGGCACAAATTTTCGATCAATTCATGCCTTTTATTCATTTGGTTTTCAAATTGTTGATTTTGTGCTTATTAACATCAATGCCCAAATTCATTTCAAAACCAATGATAACAACGATTGCATTAAAGTACAACCAAAGCATCAAAATAAGAATGGTTCCCACATAGCCGTAAAGTAAGCTGTAAGTCCCAAAGTATTTAACATACAAACTAAACAACTGAGAAGTGGTAATGCACAGAATGGTCGCCAAAATCGACCCAGGAGAAAAATAACTCCACTTTGAAGTTACCGCAGGGGCAAAGTAGTACAATATTGAAATTGAATTCAAAACCAATAAAAAGGTCAATAACCATTTCAACAATAAAATAGGAAAATAGGCCCACTTTGATCCAATGGCCAAAAATTCCAATCCTTGATTTATGAAATATTGACCGGCAATGATTGCTATAAGGGTTATGATCACAACCAAGGCCAATAAAATAGTTAGAAAAACCGCCATTCCGCGCTTTCTTAAAAAGCTCCTTCTTTTGTCAATCAATCCTGGCCTTTTCTCAAATGCGGTCATTAAGGAGATAACGCCGTTTGAAGCAAAAAAGAAGGAAAGGAGAAAAATCAAGGAAATGGAAGAGGTGGAGGGATTTCGCTCTGTTACCTCCCGAATGGTATCCGTTACAAAATAATAGGCGGACCTTGGTAAAATATCCCTAAGAAACTCGAAGAGGGTATTCTCAATGGTTTCCAAATGAAAGAAAGACATTAGAGAGAAAAAGAAAATGATGGTGGGCAGAAAAGAGAGAAAGGTATTAAAGGCGATGGAAGCAGCTCTTGTGTGCAGAGAATCCCTTTTCATTTCAAGTACGATGAATCGCACAACGTCAAACAATGGGACACCTTTGAATCCGGGAATACTCAGGTGGAATACCAGCCAGTGGAATTTTGTTCCAAGCGGTCCATTGAACCATTTTTTAAGAAAGTTATTCAAATTGGGTGTTAAGGTTCTAGCAAATATACCTGCATCCTTTTAAAAGAAGGAAAAAACATAAAAAACATAAACAATTTCTAAGGATCACACATATTGAAAATTTGTATAATAAAATATTAAAATTCTGCTTATTAGTCTATTAATGAAATTTCATTGCTAAAATAAAAGCGTCAAATACAATAAAGGCAAGATAATCAGAAGCTTTGAAATTCAGAGTGATTGAGAATTATTCTATAAAATTAGTGGAAACATGTTCATCGGTAATCTTCTTCAAAAAAATGAAAAAAAAGCACAGAGAAATTTTAATTAACGATTAAAAATTTCTAACTTAAGGTATCAACAACTTCATAAGTTGAATATTTCAAAACTATTCAATTCAAGATTTTTTTACAAAAAAAAGTCTTCCAATAACCCTTTGTTTTCCCTTATCCCTGAGCTTTAAATTTTAACCATTTGTAGGTTATTTTTATTTTCATCTTTGAATAATTTAGTTTAATTTATAGTTATAATTTTTTGAATCCATCTGTTTTCTTAATCCCCTAAAAGCACTTAAAATATGAACATAACATTTAATGAATTGCGAAAAGTTAAAGACAGTTTGCCTGATGGCACAATGGCCAAAATTGCCGAAGATTTAGGAGTGAGCGTTGAGAGGGTTAGGAATTATTTTGGTGGTTCAACCATCTCTGCAGATAAGGTTGCCGATATCCACATTGAAAAGGGTCCCAATGGAGGAATCGTTCATTTAGAGGACCCATCTATTTTTGAAATGGCTAAGAAATACATGCCTCGATCTGCTTCGGCTGATCAAAATTAAAGTTTAAATGAATTGAAAGTTTAGAAGGGAAGTAGTGAGCTCTTCTTTGCTTAGTATAATGACTCTTTTTTTTAGAGAACCACCGCGGCTTTGCCGCGGTGGTTCTTTTTTTATGCCAAATGCCAACCACAAAAACTTAGATGAACTTTTTTGAAATGAATGAAGAGAAGAATTATGAATGAATCTATCGACAAATCAACGATTGAAAACATAAACCTAGCAGCTTGGTCGCTCCTTGAAGAAAGTCCAACAAAAAAGATTTATCAAAAGGAGGGAATTCAAAAGCGTTTGCAAATATTTGAAAATGGAAGCATTTCAATAAAAGAATACCACCTAAACGGAGCGCTTAACGGAGAAAGATTTATATACGACGAACACGGAAAAATTGAAAGCGTTCAAAAGTATGAAAAGGACAAACGCATTTCCTAATCTCCATCTGATGAGCAACAGTTTTATGAGCAAGGGTTTTAATAAAAAAAGCAGCAAGAAATTTCGAACAATCGATTTTTCTCACTGCTTTAATTTTTTCTGATTTCCGCTAAAGGCTAAAGGCTAAAAGCCTGAGTTCGATTATTAACATACGGATAATCAAATCGTAATAAAACGACTAGCTTTCAATGTGAGGAGACAGCTGGACATTTGTCATTTTAGTGAAAGAACCTCCTTAAATCCGTTAAGGAAACTGGGCCGACTTTCGGAATTTTGTTTGAGCTCCACTGAAATTATTATTATTTTTCGTTAGTAACTAATCAAACGAAAAAAAATATTTCATTAGCGAGTTTATTTTTTTTAGGATTTAAGGAGGTTCTTTCATGTTAAAAAATGACGTAAGTCCTTGATTTTGGGTACTTTTGATCAAGCAAAAGTACGAGCGATAAGAGACAACTTTTTCTGGTTCTGACTAACTATTTTAATGAAAATTCAATTTAAAATAATCTGATTAATTTTCATTTTACAAATTGATTTACATTGAATTTTATAATCGAACTCAGGTTAAAAGCTAAAAGCCAACCGCCAACCGCCTAAACCTAAGCTTCTTCCAATTGCCCTTTTCTTTCACTCGTAAGCTTACTTTGCAAGTCATGCGGCATAATTGCATAACTATCATGTTCAATGTTGAAATTCGCTCTGCCTTGGGTAATAGATCTCAAAGTAGAGGAGAAACTGTGCATTTCAGACAAAGGAACCTTGGCAATGATCTTTTGATAATGACCATCGGCATCCATGCCTTCAATTATTCCTCTTCTGTTTTGTAGATCACTCATGACATCTCCCATCGATTCGGGGGTCACCAAGACCGTTACTTTGCTAATTGGTTCCAATATTTGTGGACTTGCATTTGAGAAGGCTTCTTTGAAAGCGTTTAGACCAGCCAATTTAAAGGCCATTTCATTGGAATCAACAGGATGCATTTTACCATCGTAAACACTCACACGGATGTCTCTTACATAGGAACCCGTAATAGGTCCAATGACCATTTTCTCCATTATACCTTTTAATATGGCAGGTATGAATTTATTGTCAATTGCTCCACCAACAATACAATTGTTATAAACCAATTTTCCTCCCCAGTCTAAATCGACAATGTCAGTGTTTCGAACATTAAGGTCGGGTGGGGGGGGCATGTTTTCGTAATAAGGTTCGACCAACATATGAACCTCTCCAAACTGACCGGAACCTCCAGATTGTTTCTTATGACGGTAAACGGCTTTCGCTGGTTTTTGTATGGTTTCTCTATACGGTATTTTCGGAGTATCGAGAATGACATTGATTTTGAAATTTTTCTCAATCTTCCATTTTATCATTGCTATGTGCAATTCTCCTTGTCCTTGAACAATGGTTTGTTTTAATTCTTGCGATTGTTCGACCAACAATGAAGGATCTTCTTCTCTAACTTGATGCAAAGCCATCGCTAATTTTTCAACATCCGCTTTGTTATCTGTTGAAACGGCAACTCTGTATCTAGGAGCCGGGAAATCTATTTTACTGATATTAAATGGCTTTCCTTTCGGATGCAATGTGTTGTTGGTATGCGTACTTTTTAATTTTACTGTTGCGCCAATGTCTCCTGCTTTGAAGCTTTCAACCTGCTCGCGAATTTTACCATTCATAACAAAAAGTTGGCTAAAGCGTTCGTTCTGTCCAGTATCAGAATTGACCAATTCATCTCCCACTTTCAGTTCACCTGAATATACTTTAAAGAAGGACATGTCCCCCAAATGTGGTTCAGACAAAGTCTTGTAAATAAATACAACGGTTGGTCCTTCAGGATCGCATTCCAAAACTTTTCCGCTTTCTCTTGTTATTGGCGGTACGTCTTTGGCAGATGGGGCTACATCGTGTAGGAAGCCCATTACTCTTCCACTTCCCATATTGTTAATTGCCGAACAACAGAACAAAGGAAAAATGTCATGTCTTATCATTGAAATTCGCAAACCGATGGTCATCTCTTCCTCGGTCAATGTTCCTTTTTCAAAATAAGTTTCCATCAAACCTTCATCGTTTTCCGCAATAGATTCTACCAGTTCATTGTGCAATTTTTCTGCTCTTTCTCTTTCAGCATCGGGGATGGCTGATTTTTCTGGCTTCCCTCCTTCGGCAGGAAACTTGTACATCGTCATTTTCAAAACATCGATGATTGTGTCAAATCCGTCTCCTTGGTTGAGCGGATATTGGACAACCGTTACTTTGTTTCCAAAACGATTCCTAGCTTGTTCTACTGTTTTATTGAAATCAGCTTTGTCACTGTCTAGCTGATTGACCACAAAAATCATCGGTGTCTTAAATGCTTCGGTGTATTCCCAAATAATTTCAGAACCCACCTCCACACCATTCTGTGCATTTAGAATCATTACTCCGTTGTCGGCTACTTTTAGAGAAGAGATTACTTCACCAACAAAATCATTAAAACCGGGAGTGTCGATGATGTTAATTTTATCACCTTTCCATTGTGTATTGTTCAAAGTGCTAAACAAAGAATTGCCGCGTTCTTTTTCGAGTTCATGGTAATCCGAAACAGAATTTCCGTCAGTAACAGATCCCCTTCTGGAGATCAAACCACCCTCAAACAACATACACTCGGCCAGGGTGGTTTTTCCGCATCCTGCATGACCGAGCAGAACTATGTTACGAATATTAGAAGTATTAAATGTTTTCATATATGCACGTGTTTAGTTAACGATAGGTTCATTCAATAAAATGCATTCCACGACAAAGACTTTTCTACAATTCCAGCATAGATGTGATAACAAAGAACAACAAAGCTTACTCAATATCAATATAAGAAAAAAAATGGAATAGGTAAAATTCTAATGTATAAATCATTGCTTAAAATGAGCAGTATAGTAACCATGATACAATTTTATAATTGATAAAATTGCAATTTTCAAAAAAGCTTTAAACTTCACTGCTATTTTGGCTTTGATCGGATTTGCAATATGCTACGGCATCTTCGGTGCGGTCTTTATATCAGATGTAATTGGAGTATTAATTGCAGGCCAATCTTTGTTTATTTGACGCACATCATTTATTCTACAGGAAAAAAAAGGAAGGATAATTTCTAATTATTCTCTTACAAAAAAATATAAAATCCCGATCATGGTTAACTCATGATCGGGATTTTTTTTGATTGGCTGGAAGGTATCCCGAGGGCCATTTCTCCGCAGGATTGGGAGGGGGGATTTGTTGTGGTAACAATCATCAAATACGCTTTTTTCTAAAATTTTATATATATTGAAAAAATGCCAAGCTATTTCTATGTTCTTTCTTTGCCAAATTGTCTCTGACATTTAGCATTTATTCAATCTTTTGAAATTTCAATTCCTGGCATTGAAAGACGTCCAATATATGATTCTAATTTTTCTAATTTCATCCCTCCAATTGTCAAATTATGAAAAACTTCTCAAAGCTTTTGCTTCCTGCCATCTTGCTAGCGTTATTTGCTGGATCTTGTAATAAAGAGGAAGATCCTATCGATCCAATGCTCAACCCTGGAATGAATGATGTGGTTGAACAGGAAAATTCAAAATTCGAAGCCATTATGCCTGTTTCGGAAATCACTGTGAATCTGGTTGGAACAATCCTAGATGAATCAGGAATAGCCTTGAGCGGAGCGACGGTCACAGCTGGTGGGCAAACTACCACTACAGACCAAAATGGAGTTTTCTTTTTAAATGAAACATTGCTAAATGATAAGTTTGCCCGAATAAAGGCAGAAAAATCGGGTTATATTGATGGCTTTAAAACCTATACACCCACTCAAAGCTCAGTCAATTATATACGACTTATGCTAATGGAAGAAGGCAATACCGTCAATCTCGATGCCATTACTGGCGGAACCTTGACCATAGATAATGACATAAATTTAGATTTCCCCCCAAACTGCATTGTCAATTCCAATGGAACACTCTATAGTGGAACTGTCAAAGTCAGTGGAAGGTACATTGATCCCAAAGATGAAAACCTGACTTCGATTATGCCCGGTATGTTGGTGGGTTTGAGTGAAAATTCGGATTTCGAATCATTGATTAGTTATGGAATGATGGCGATTGAATTGAAAGATGAAAATGGCAATGAATTACAAATAGCAAAGGACCAATCTGTCGAAGTGGATTTACCTGCATCGGATGATGGGCCGGAGTCAATGCCTTTTTGGCATTTTAATGAAAAAAATGGTTTGTGGATTGAAGCTGGAGTGGCTACAAAAGAAGGGGATAGATACATCGCTTCGGCAAATGATTTTTCTTATTGGAATGTTGATTTTCCGTATACATCAGGTTGGACTCCAGAAGTTGATATTTTAGAACTGTACTTTTTGGATGAAAATAGTGAGCCAATTGTTGGGCTTATAGTTGGACTTTCTTATTTGGGGAATGACCTTTATATATTTCAAACAGATGAAGGAGGTAAAGCAACATTGGTGGGAGTGCCACCAACAATGATACTGGAATGGGGTATCTGTGAAAATAGTTATGAAGAAAGTGTTTCTGCAGCACAAGAGGAGGTTTTCTTTGAAATAAATTTAGCTGAAATAGGGGCGCGTCGTGTAAGCCTTACAGGGCTAGTATCTGGCTGTGATGAGGCGGGTAATTTTATTAGCTACAATAATGCAACTGCTTACATGCTATCTCCTAATCCTCAAAATGATACATTTTTCTTTTTTTATACGGATAATGAGGGCTTTTACTTCGATAACTCTCTTATTTGCCTGGACTTTGATGAATATATTTATGGCGCAATCCTTTTTGGTAATGGAGGAAACTTGGTCGTCCCCGATATTGTGCTTGCTTTTCCTGAAGGGGAGGAATTGATAAATCTCGACATTGATTATTGTCAAGAGGAGGTTTCAGAGCTTGAAGACGAATTCCCAATTCCATTTCAAGATACCAACTTCGAACAAGCGATAAAGATCCTACTTGGCATTCCCACAACAGAGCCAGTTACTTATGGTGATATAAAAAATGTTACTACATTGACATTGGCTTTTGAGGGCATTTTTAATATTTCTGGGATACAATTTTTTAACAGCCTGACTTCACTTGATTTAACGACGAATTCCATCATTGATATATCTGCGCTTGGAGCTTTAGAGGACATTACATCCCTAAACATTGATAACAATATGGTCGCTGATATTTCTCCCCTGTCTCAGCTAATAAATCTTGATACATTGATAATGCCTATCAATAATGTTTCCGACCTCAGTCCCTTAGCCGGATTGAGCAATCTCCTCCTCTTGGATTTTAGCTATAATGTAGTAGAAGATATTAGCCCCATAAGTGGATTGATAAACCTGAAATATGTGGATGGTAGTGGAAACATTGTCAGCGATGTTGCTTCAATGAATAATTTGTCTAACCTGGAGGAATGGTACTTTGCTGAAAATGCCATGATATCTGTTCCAGATTTGTCCAATATGAGCAGCCTACTCCATTTGGATTTTAGAGCCAATTCTATTGTCAATATTTTAGGAATTAGCAATATGCCTGCTCTTGAAACACTGGATTTTAGAAATAATCAATTACAAACCATTTCCGCTTTATCCAGTATAAATTCATTGACCTTTTTGGATATGGGGAACAATTCTTTAAGCGATTTAAGCCCCTTATCAGGACTTACAGGCCTTACTAATCTCAGGCTAAATAATAATTTCATAACTGACTTGCAGCCTTTGTCAACATTAACAGGCTTAAATTTTCTTGGTTTGAATGCCAATTCAATTTCTGATGTCGTACCATTGTGTGGTTTGGGTGCTGCATTTACTGGAGAAATTGAACTTTCAAATAATAGTTTAAATGCAGCTGACTTTAGTGCATTGGGTGTTTGTTTGCCAGGCGCAACGATTACTCCATAAGTAGCAATAATTATGTATAAATTTGACATGAAAAGGCATTCAATACCAAATAAAAATAGGAATGATAAAATCTCAAAATTACTTTTACTAAGATTTTTATTCGAAGTCGTAGAGTAAACAAAATAGAGTTTAGAACTTTCGGAGAAAACATCAAGTCGCAACGAGCTCTTGAATAAATTGGAGTAGTAAAAGAAGGAATTCTGAAAGAGCTGATTTATAGAAATGGAAAATTTATAGATGTTGTTTACTATGGAATTTTACGATCAGAATGGGAGTTAATATTGAATAAGCTATCAAAGCATTAAATTTTGGTGCTATCCATTCGTTGCACCCATACTTTGTGCCAACAGATGTAAACCCAAAAGATGACACAGTCATCGACCTAAAAGCATGAGCCGAAAGCTGGTGCAGCAGCGTGCGAAGCGAATGCCGCGTCCCAACACCTGCGCGTCCCGACCAAAAACCGCGACTATAGAGAGCAAAAATAAAAAAAAACACAGACCTATAAGCCGGATCCTGTTGACAACCGAAGTCATCATTCTATCATTTATCTGGATTTGTCATCACTGACAAATTCTAGCAACCTACCCTCCGATTCGCTGTTAAAAACAGACCAGGCCGAGCCACCCTGAATAATCGGTATATTTGGTCTTTCAACACACAAGGTTTACCCAACTGCTGTGTCACCACAACAGCTCATGCCTATGGCATATTTTCACCTTCATTGTAAAATGAAGAAATTTTCTGTGGCACTTTCTCGTATCTTCCTAAAAAGACAGGTTCCCGTTAGGAACTGTGTTGCTCTGCGTTGTCCGGACTTTCCTCACTTAGCATTTCCGAAGATCAGCCAAGAGCGATAGAACGGTCTGTGTTTATTCTTAGATTTTGTTTTTTAAATTTTTAGTTTTTTAGACATTTAGACATTTAGACTTTTAGCTCATCCCATCCTGTAACCATCCATCCCGTACAGTCCATCCTGCTACACAACACCCCGTCATTCCGGAATTTTCTGAAGCATAGCGGAATAAAATATCCGGAATCCCACGCAACACAATGGCACACAAGTTACTTAGTTGTTTGGACATTTGGATGTTTAGACATTTAGCCCATCCCATCCTGTAACAATCCATCCCGTACAGTCCACCCTGCTACACAACACCCCGTCATTCCGGAATTTTCTGAAGCGTAGCGGAATAAAATATCCGGAATCCCACGCAACACAATGGCACACAAGTTACCAGACTTTTCCAAGTAAAAGAATAAAATCTAATCTCTACTTTTCAGTAATATTATGTAAATTTACCTATACTATTCAATGAATAATTGGTATTTTAAAATAATATTTCATAAAATGAATAACGAAGGCTAAATGTTATAGTTCCAAGGACTACTCAATCTAATATCTCTGGCCAAGTATCTAAAATCTAAAAAATATGAAAACGATAAAATTATTAATAGCAGTATTTTTCTTTGTTGGCATAGCCTCTTGTGGCAGTGCACCCTCTACTCCAACTGCAACTGTTGATGGAAAAACATTTTTTGGTGAAAAGATAGAAGAGGCAGGGGCGCTTACAATGCAGCAATTGCTTGCTAAAATGGGGCCTAAAGAAGAAATGAAAACGAAGGTCAAAGGCCAGATAGATGCGGTCTGCAAAGTGAAAGGCTGTTGGATGACCATGGACAAAGGAGATGGATCAACCATGCGGGTAAAATTCAAGGATTACGGATTTTTTGTTCCAAAGGATTGTGAGGGTAAAACCGCTGTTATTGAAGGAACGGCTTCAATTTCAACTACTTCAGTTGCAGATTTAAAACATTACGCCGAAGATGAAGGTCTTTCGCAGGCAGAAATTGATAAAATCACCGAACCTGAGAAAGATTTAGAGTTTATGGCTGATGGAGTTATTCTTTATTAAGCAAACACCGCTCCTTTTGTCTAAGTTGTTGATTATTAGTATTGTTTGTTGTTGTTTTTCGATAAAATAGATTGATCTAAAAAATCACAAGTCCTATTTTGTTGCGCTCTTTCTTGATTCAGAGAAAAAAAAACAAATATGTTGATAAGTTTTTTTTGAAAATAAAACTAGACTTTAAAGATTATCATTATCTTTGCATCACCAAAAAACGATCGAGTAGCTCAGTTGGTAGAGCAACGCCCTTTTAAGGCGTGGGTCCTGGGTTCGAGCCCCAGCTCGATCACTTCAACCCTTATTTTACAGGGTTTTGATCGAAAAAGGCAGCACACACGTGCTGCCTTTTTTTTGTTTTCACGATACTCCTCACAACACTCGGTTTATCCTCGCGACACTGACTTTTGTTTTTGTTAAAATAAAATGGGATAACTAAGGGTAATATTTGCACAATAATTCATCAAACTGACAGACTAAACAACCATTGAGTTTGTATGGCCTTATCAATTGCCACTATGTACGGGACGAAAAGGAGAGAGCCGATTTGAGGACCTGCGAGGGCTTTTGGAGGAATTGGGCTGGCAAGTCAAGGTCGTACTCCATCGAGCCGCATCTGGGGCATTTTGCCAAGCACCAGTTGATCAATAAGGGATTGAAAGAAGAAGATCCGGCCATGAAGAAAATACGGATCAATAAAAACAAATGTCAGGCCTTGTAGGTGTCTATGATCAATACTCCGATCAAGGGCAATTCAGAAAAGGACAAGCGGAGTGAAAGCCGTTTGAAGGGCAAAGACAGAGTGAAAGCCACTGACTATGGCGATACAGGGGACTATTATTTGTTCCCGAAATTGGATAGGAAAACGGGGAGTGGGATGAAGGTGGAGATGTTTTGAAATTGTTTTCTATTTGCAATACAAATTAAACCAGCTACACAAGATTTCTTTTAATTTGATATATAATTTACTATCTAGAAGCAAGCCTTCATAAAGTATACTTAAAGTGAGTAATATAAATGGAATTAAAAAGAGATAGATTAAATTATTACTCTTCGGAGATTTCGGGTTATATCTCGAAATTATTTCTGAATTCAGTTTCCTTATAACATGATAATTGTTTTCCACTTCCAGTTTATCCAAAATTTTTCTAGCATTCTTAGCTCCTTTGTCTGATTCTAAAATACCACTTATTGTAAAAAGTAATCTTTTGGGATTTATCATAAAAAGGCAAATTCCTCTCACTGTATTCATCCTGAAGTTTGATGGTGCATGGAATCTTGAATATAGATTTAAAGTCAAAGCTATCCCTATTAAAATGAGCAAATAGAGAAGAAAATTGTGCATTGGGAATATTGAAGCAATTAATCCGAGGAAGAATAGTGGAGTAGAGTTAGATGTGATACTTCCTAAATCTGTGATTGAATTTGAGAATAACAACGACGGTCTGAACATTGACATCATTATAATGAAGGTGTAAATCATAATACCCAGTGAGCCTAATAGAAGTAATGGAGCTCCTAGATTGTTGTCCACAGAGAAAAAATGGTATAGTATTGAAAGTATTCCACCTCCAATATTAAGAGGTAAAATCGGTACTTTGGTAAATGAATTGTGTTGAATAAGAATACAACTAATAAAAACTATAAAACCAGATAAAAAATAAAAAGTTGCCATAATTTTTCCTACTCTATCCATCCAAATAATTTTCGATTTTTTATTGGCAGGTGGTTCCAAAATTCTTATCTTATGATATATCAAGTAAATAAACCAGAATAAAATAGAGCAAATCATTAATTTGTCAGAAATCTGTAATTTTAAAAGCAGATAAGCAATAGCTAAAATACTTGTAATTATTTCGAACCTGAATGAATTCTTTGCAGATTCAAACCAGGATAAGCCATCTATTTTTGATCTGGAGTTTTTGGAAAAAATTTGAAATAGTTTTGCCTTCCTTTTATTATTAAACTTAGGATTTAGGTAAATATCTATGAGGTCAATATTTTTTAAATCTTTCTCTTTTCTCTTTTTTCTTTTCATAAATCATTCTTAATTGTTAGAAAGATATATTAAGTACGCCGATAAATGAATCATAGTTAAATTTACATTTTTGGTCAATAATTTCTTAGAATTTATTCTACATTTATACCATAAAACAAAAACCCCACCAAACTGCGTTTGGTGGGGTTTTCTTTAGCAAATTGTACTAATTACAATGATTGCCATGAATGCGATCATGCAATTCGGTTAGAAAAGCAATGATTTCCATGACGGAAAAAATAGGGTGATAAACATAATTACCGTCTCCAAATTTGTCTAAATTCTCTTCAGAACAAAATTCGGACAGGACGGTTGACAATGGCCGAATGTGCAGGCTAAGGCCGCTTTCGGTACCGAAAAATTTGTCCACCTGGTCCCACATTTCAATGAGTTCTTGACGATTGGGAGGTAAAGGGGTAGAGTTTGACTGTTGATCTTGCATAACAACGTATTTAAAAGTGATAAAATAAGCGCTGGTCACTGCAAGATCAAACCAGAACCCTTTCAGGTAAAAATGTAGTCTCAATACTTACAACTGTCTGCCAGCCCCCATATCTTTAAGCCCATGTTGTAAAAACATGGTGGATAGCTCCGATAAAATTTTTAAATGGATTTCCTAAATGATGTATTCTATTTTGTTCTAGCGTTAGAAAGTTATTTATAATTTGTGTGAAATGCAAGTTTTTTTGTTGAATGGTATTATTATTGCATTTGTAGGTATAATGAGGAAAAGTTGCATCATAATTCAGAAAAAATAATATTGTATGGCAGAAATTAGAAAAGGAAGCTCAAAAACAGGTCTCATTTTGTATAGCTATGATGGATCTATCTTATTAAAAGAAAGGCCATTACTCGGCCACATTTTATATAATTATGATGGTTCGAATATACGTGAAGGAAGATCAGGACTAGACCCTGTGTTAT